>JAPPPH010000315.1 GCA_028817635.1 Verrucomicrobiales bacterium
GGCCGGCTTCGAACCTGAAGACTCAACCAAGCGTGCTGTGGTCACGACGACTCCGATCATCCCCGCCGGCAGCCAACTCCGCATGACGGCGGACGTTCAAAACGGCGGTTGGCTGAAGGTGACTGCGCTGGATACGAAGGGAAAACCACTCGGCACAAGCCAGACGATCACCCGCACCAGCTCCGATGCAGTCGTAAATTGGGTTGGGAATTACCAGCTACCAACAGCCGAGGGCAAATCGGTTCGGCTGAAGTTCGAGTTTGCCAAGGCCAAGCTCTACTCTTTCAGCTTCGGCAACTGAACGGTCAGTCGTAGAGCAGAAATTCAGCGCGGCGTTTTTTGAACTTGGCCAAGCGCGGCTGCCAAGCGGCCTCAATTTGCTGAAGTGTCCTGCCTTGGCCAAGCGCCTCGATGGTCGGTGGATGGCAGAGCAAGCGGCCGACTTTGGTCAAGGGGAATTCCTTCGGATACATCGCGTGCAGCACACGGGCGATGTCGATGCCAAGCGCGACCGGCTTCATCGCCTCCCGGTCGGTGATGATGATGTTGACCCCGCCACACGGCTCGTCCTTGTGCACACTGTAGTCCGGCGTGAAGCGCACCGGCACGAAGGTCACTCCCGCTTGGCCAAGTGCATTCAATCGCTTGGCCAAGCGCACGTCGTCGATGTATGGCGCACCGATCACCTCGAACGGCGTGTCGGTACCGCGCCCGACGGACATCGCCGTTTCCAGCAAGCCGATGCCGGGGTAGAGCATCGCCTGCGTGAGGTTTCGCATATTGGGCGACGGGTTCGTCCACGGCTGGCCGGTCGTGTCGAACACCTGTCCCCGTGACCAGTTCTCGATTTTGATGACCTGCAGCTTTGCTTTGTAGCCGCGCTCGCTGTTGAACATGCGCGCCAGTTCGCCGACGGTCATCCCGTGCCGGACCGGGATGTCGTGGAACGCGATGAAGTCGGTCGGCCCCAACCGCACCGGCCCCTCGACGGAAGTTGCCCCTATCGGGTTCACGCGGTCGAGCACGATGAATTTCACCCCGGCCTCGGCGGCGGCCTCCATCGCCAACCCCATCGTCGAAATGTAGGTGTAAAACCGGCAGCCGATGTCCTGAATGTCGAAGATGAGCGCGTCCAACCCGGCGAGCTGTTCCGGCAACGGTTTGCGTGTCTCGCCGTACAGGCTGAAGATTTTCAGGCCGCTATTCGCATCGGTGCTGTCACCAACCTTTTCATCGAGCTTGCCGTACAGCCCGTGCTCGGGACTGAACAGCGCCTTGAGCTGTACCCGATCCGACTTGAGCAGAAAATCGAGTGTCGAGTTGCGTTCGCGATCGTGGCCGGTGTGGTTGGTGATCAATCCCACTCGGCTACCCTTCGATAAAATATCAGGGCGCATACGCAGCACATCGGCTCCGTTCAGCACGGTTCTCCGGGCGGTCAACTCGGGCGGCGCCGCGCTGCCAAACGAGAACGCCCGCAGCGCTTCGGCAGCGAGCGTGGCCACCTCGCGTCTCAACGCAATGACGTTGCCCCGGCCGTCGGGATGCGTGCGACTGGTCATCAGGATGACCGAGGTGCCGGTGGTGGGATCGATCCACAGCGAGCAACCAGTCCAGCCGGTGTGCCCGTAGCTGCCCACCTCAAAATGATTGCCGCGCGGACTCGAATACGGCGAGGCGATGTCCCAGCCGAGGCCTCGCTTGGTTTTCATCGGTGGTTTCGTGTGGGACGCCGTCATCCACTGGATCGTCTCTTTTTTGAAAGCGCGGCGACCGGCCAACGAACCGCCGTTGAGCATCATCGTCGAGAACCGGCCAAGGTCTGCCGCAGTGGTGAACAACCCCGCGTGACCGGCGACGCCTCCCATCCGGCGAGCCGTTGGGTCGTGGACTTCGCCGTGGAGAATCACCTCGCCGACTTGCTCCGTGGGAGCGATGAGGTCGCGCTTGGCCAACGGCGGGAGGAACCCGGTGTCGCTCATGCCCAGCGGCTGGAAAATATTATTGGAGACGAACAGGTCAAGCCGTTCACCGGAGACGAGCCGGACAATCTCACCCAGTAAAATGAAGTTGATATCGCTGTAAATGAACTTGGTATCGGGCTGTTCGGTGAGCGGCTCTGCCTTGGCCTTGTCGATCGCGGCAGCGACGCCCGACCACTCCGGGCGAAGCGAAATGCCCGGACGCAGGCCGGAGGTGTGCGTCAGCAAATGCCGGATCGTTACCGCGCCCTTGCCGTTTTTCTTGAAACCGGGAATCCATTTTTCAACCCGATCGTCGAGGCCCAGTTTTCCCTGCTCAACCAACAGGGCGATGGCGGGTGCGGTGGCAATGACCTTCGTGAGTGACGCAGCGTCAAAAATCGTGTCGGCTGTCATCGGCCGCCGCTCCGGCTGGATCGACTTGTCGCCGAATGTCTTTTGGTAAACCGCACCGCCGCTCTCGATCCGAAGCACAGCGCCGGGCGCCTTGCCGGCAGCGATCGCCCGCTCGATAGCTGAGTCGACCTCCGAAAGCTTGGCCAAGCGAAACACCGCTGAAAGCGGCACCGGCTTGGCAGGAGGCGGGGCTGGCGGCGTCTGGCAGCCGACCAGGGCCAATCCGAGAACTATAAGGGCGGAACGATTCATGCGCTTGGCCAAGCGTACCGCTCGACTGCAATTTGCCCAAGCGCAACATTTCGCCTCGACGAGTAATATTGTTATAGTTAATTTGCCTGAGCTTTTTTGCGCCTCATGTCACTGGCTCACAACATCTTCAATACATCGCTTGGCCGAAAGTACCTCATGGCCCTCACAGGCGCCGGGTTGTTCGGATTTGTTGTGATGCACATGCTCGGCAATCTGACCATTTTTGCGGGGCCGGCGGCGATCAACGAATACGCCGCCAATCTGCACAGCCTCGGGCCGCTGCTCTGGGTGGCACGCCTTGGATTACTGGCGATGGTGGCGATCCACATTTGGGCCGCCGTCAAGTTGTCTGCGGAAAACAAGCGGGCACGCCAGGTACGCTACGAGGGGGCGGTTCAGCCGGTGGACGAGGATCGCAAAAGTGAGATAGTCTCCCGCTACGCCTCGCGCACGATGATTTACAGCGGGCTGATCATCGCAGCGTTCGCTTTTTACCACCTCGCGCACTACACGTGGAAGGTGCCGCAGATCAACGGCGTCGATGCAGACTTCGAGGAGTTTTACGTACACGAGGAGGATGCAGGGGAGGAACAAGTGGCCTTTGTGACCGTGTTGCCGGAAGGTAAAGAGGGAGCAAACGGAGCGGACGTTTACAGGATGGTGAAAACCGGATTCGGCGTCTGGTGGGTGTCCGCTTTTTACGTCGTGGCGGTCGGGCTGCTGTGCGTTCACCTGAGCCACGGTCTGAGTGCGATGTTCCAGTCGCGTGGCTTCAAGACGAAGTCCACGGAAAAATTAATCAACCGGTTTGCCTGCACAGCCTCATGGCTGCTGTTCATCGGCTACGTGTCGGTGCCGCTGGGTGTCCTGTTTGGATTCGTGAAATAATATGGCCGCCAAGAAGAAAACAACCGCAGCAAAGGCCAAGGCCGCAAAAAAAACAACGACGCGGAAAACCGCGCCGCGTGCGGCTAAAAAGGTTTCCCAGAAAAAAGTCCCGTTCAAGCTCGACTCCGGCATTCCGGCCGGCGCGATGGACGAGAAATGGGACAAGCATCGCTTCAACCTCAAACTCGTCAATCCGGCAAACAAGCGGAAGTACGAAGTGATCGTCGTCGGCAGCGGCCTGGCAGGTGCCTCTGCGGCGGCCACGCTGGCCGAGTTGGGCTACAACGTAAAATGTTTCTGCTATCAGGACAGCCCACGCCGCGCCCACTCCATCGCTGCTCAAGGCGGAATCAACGCCGCTAAAAATTACCAGAACGACGGCGACTCCGTTTATCGGCTTTTTTATGACACCGTAAAGGGCGGCGACTACCGCTCGCGTGAGGCCAATGTCTACCGGCTCGCGCAGGTCAGCGTCGACATCATCGACCAATGCGCTGCTCAAGGAGTGCCGTTCGCCCGTGAATACGGCGGCCTGCTGGCCAACCGCTCGTTCGGCGGCGCACAGGTGAGCCGCACCTTTTATGCGCGCGGGCAGACCGGCCAGCAACTGCTGCTTGGCGCCTATTCCTCGCTCAACCGGCAGATCGGCCTTGGCAAGGTAAAGATGTATCCACGAACCGAGATGCTCGACGTGGTCCTCGTCGAAGGACACGCAAAGGGCATCGTGGTTCGCGATATGGTCACCGGCAAAATCAGCAACCATTCGGCGCACGCCGTCGTACTAGCTACAGGCGGTTATGGAAACGTATTTTTCCTATCGACTAACGCGATGGGCTGCAATGTCACCGCAGCCTACCGGGCCTACAAGCGCGGTGCAGCGTTCGCCAACCCTTGCTTCACTCAAATTCATCCGACCTGTATTCCAGTGAGTGGGGAACACCAAAGTAAACTCACTTTGATGAGCGAGTCGCTCCGAAATGATGGCCGAGTGTGGGTTCCAAAAGATAAGAAAATAGCCGCTAAAATCCGCAGCGGAGAACTCAATCCTAAGGATATTGCCGATAAGGACCGAGACTATTTTCTAGAGCGAAAGTACCCTAGCTTTGGCAACCTTGTACCGCGCGATGTCGCTTCGCGCAACGCGAAGGAGGTATGTGACGAGGGCCGCGGCGTAGTTCCCTCTGGTTTAGGCGTATATCTGGACTTTGCTGATGCCATTAAGCGCATGGGCGAGAACACTGTTCGCGAAAGGTATGGCAATCTTTTCGATATGTACGAAAAGATCACAGGTAGCAATGCCTATAAAAACCCGATGACCATCTACCCGGCCGTGCACTACACTATGGGCGGCCTTTGGGTGGACTACAATTTGATGAGTAATCTCCCAGGTTTGTTTGCAATCGGAGAAGCGAATTTTTCCGATCATGGTGCAAACCGCCTAGGTGCCAGTGCACTCATGCAGGGCTTGGCGGACGGTTACTTTGTCTTGCCTTACACAATTGGTCAGTACCTAGCCAATGTCGGCATCGATGACCGACCAAATCAAGATGATCCGGCGTTTTCTGCTGTTCAGCAAGAAGTCGAAACTCGCATTAACAACTTGCTATCAATCAATGGTGACCGTACGCCAACTTCGTTCCATCGCGAGTTGGGGAAGATTATTTGGGACAATTGCGGAATGTCCCGAAACAAAAAAGGTTTAGAGGAAGCAATCCAAATAATCCCAAAACTTCGCAAGGAGTTTTGGCAAAACCTGTCTGTTCCTGGCGAAAACGCGTCGCTAAATCAGAGCCTCGAGCACGCCGGGCGTGTGGCCGACTTTCTCGAGTTTGGAGAATTGATGTGCCGCGATGCACTGCAACGCGAGGAATCCTGCGGCGGCCATTTCCGTGAGGAACACCAGACGCCCGAGGGCGAGGCCAAGCGCAATGACGCCAAGTTTTCATTCGTTGGCGCCTGGGAATATCAGGGCGAAAACAAAACGCCCAAACTCCACAAGGAAACCCTTGCCTATGAGGAGGTTAAGATGACTCAAAGGAGCTACAAATGAGCGGGGAAGCAATGAACTTAACACTTCGGGTTTGGCGTCAGGACGATGCCGAGGACGCCGGCCGCTTCGAGACATACAACGCTCCCGACATCAGCCCGGACATGTCCTTCCTCGAGATGCTCGACGTGGTCAACGAAGGCATCATCGCCGACGGCGGCGAACCGATCGCGTTTGACTCCGACTGCCGTGAGGGCATCTGCGGCACCTGCTCCATGGTCATCAACGGTGTGGCACACGGTGGTCAACAAGGCACCACCGCCTGCCAGTTGCACATGCGACATTTTCGCGATGGAGACACCATCACCATCGAGCCTTGGCGCGCCACGGCGTTCCCTGTTCACCGCGACCTGATCGTCGACCGCACCTCGTTCGAACGCATCCAACAGGCCGGCGGCTTCATTAGCGTGCGGACTGGCAGCGTGCCCGATGCCAACGCCACGCCGGTGCCCAAGGAAGATTCCGACCTCGCAATGGATGCCGCCCAGTGCATCGGCTGCGGTGCCTGCGTGGCCGCCTGCAAAAACGCCAGCGCGATGCTCTTCGTCGCCGCCAAGGTCTCGCACCTCAGTCTCATGCCACAGGGCCAACCGGAACGCGAACGCCGTGCCTTGGCCATGGTGCAGCAGATGGACGAGGAAGGCTTTGGCAACTGCACCGTCACCGGTTCATGCGAGGCGGTCTGCCCGAAGGAAATCTCCCTCGACTTCATCGCCCGGATGAACCGCGAATACGGCCGGGCAATCCTCAAGAGCGGCTGCAACTAGTCGCGCTTGGCCAAGCTCAATTAACTCAACACATCATGAATCACGTGGCCGTGGACGTCGGTGAGGCGCCGCTCGAAGCCGTTGTGGTAGAACGTCAACCGCTCGTGATCGAGGCCGAGCAGGTGCAGGATCGTCGCATGCAGATCGTAAACGGTGGTGATGTTCTGCTCTGCCTTCCAGCCGAATGAATCGGTTGCACCGAAAGTGTGACCACGCTTGACGCCGGCGCCGGCAAGCCAAGCGGTAAAGCCGTCGGGATTATGGTCGCGGCCACTGGCTCCTTTTTGAAAAGTAGGCATTCGGCCAAACTCGGTGCACCAGACAACCAACGTATCCTCGAGCAGGCCGCGCTGCTTCAGGTCGCGTAACAGGGCTGCTGCCGGCTGGTCGAGCACGGGGCCGTGCTTGGAGTATTGCTCGTGCAAAACCTTGTGACCGTCCCAGTTGCTGACCCCTTCGCCGCCGGTCTGGTAGGCCCCGTTGAAAAGCTGCACAAACCGCACGCCCTTCTCGAGGAGTCGTCGGGCGAGAATACAGTTTTTCGCGAAACCGGCCTTGATTGGGTTGGTCCCGTCATCAACACCGTACGCCTTTAGTGTGGAAGCCTTTTCAGTGGAAAGATCGCTGACTTCCGGCACGCTGAGCTGCATGCGTGCAGCCAGTTCGTAGCTGGAGATACGTGCAGCAAGTTCGGTGTCACCGGGGAATTTTTCTAGATGCCGCTGATTGAGGCGCTGAAGAAAACTGCGCGTGGCTCGGTCGCTCCTGGCGCTGACACCGGCGGGGCGAGCGAGGTTACGTAGCGGGTTGCTGGCGTTGAAATCTGTGCCTTGAAACGCCGCCGGCAGAAAACCCGGCCCCCAGTTATTGACGCTGCTTTGTGGTGTGCCACGTGGATCGGGGATGGCCACGTAGGCGGGCAACTCGTCGTTGGCCGAGCCAAGCGCCCACGTCACCCAGGCACCCATGCTGGGGAAGCCGTCGAGCGTGTAGCCGGTGGACATGAAGTTTTCACCCGGCCCGTGCGTGTTCGTTTTGCCGGTGAGCGAGTGGATAAAGCACATCTCGTCGGCCAACTCGCCGAGTTGCGGCACTAATTCGGAGACCATCTTTCCCGACTGTCCGCGCGGCTTAAATTCCCACGGACTCTTGGTGAGATTGCCCTGTGCCCCCTGAAATGTTTTCAGTTCCTCCGCGCCCGGCATCGGCTGACCATTACGCTTGATGAGCTCCGGCTTGTAGTCGAACGTGTCCAGTTGGCTGCAGGCACCCGAGCAGAATATTACGAGAACATTCTTTGCTGCGGGAGCAAAGTGCGGTGGCCGCGCAGCAAACGGTTTGGCTGGATTGATCGACGGCCGAATCGGATCCTCCTTTGCCAACAACCCCTCGCGTGCCAACAGACTGGCCAACGCGATACCCCCCAGCCCCTGCCCGGTGCTGCCCAAAAACTGCCGACGATTTAAAAGTGAGTTCATTACTAAGTTCTCACGCGGAGACGCGGAGACGCGGAGGGTTCTTCTTTGAAATTATTGACGATGCGATGAATACCATCCTTGAGGAGAGCGGCACCAAAGTTGATAAGTAAAGCAACCTGAAGATTACTCAGCTTGAGATAGGTAAGGGTTTGTTTTTTATGAACCGGCTTCACTGACTCAACTGATTTCAACTCAACTAAAACCCTCTTTTCAACAATCAAATCCGCTCGAAAACTCTCATCAATGACGTGCCCATCCCATTCGACAGGGATCGACACTTCCGTTTCTACCTCCAGGTTTTCCTTTCGTAGTTCATACACGAGAATCCGTTGATAAACAGACTCCAACAAACCCGGCCCCAGTCGCTGATGTATCCGCATCGCACTATCCACCATAGCGCCGGAAATTTCATTGGTTTCCAGTTCACCACTCCGCGTCTCCGCGTCTCTGCGAGAGAAATTCATCACGGGATGAACACGAATTCGTTTGCGTTCAGCATGGCTCGGGCGAATTGTGGCAGACCCTCGGCTTGGATAAATTCAGTGGCAACTTTCACTTCCGAAACCAAAGGCGGCCGACCGAAACACAATTCGTATGCGCGGGTAACCTGCCCGGTAAGATTCGGGCCGGCCTCCTTGGCCAAGCGCTTGGCGAGTAGACCGGCCTGCTGAAAGACAAAGCGACTGTTGAACAGGTTGAGCGCCTGCAACGGCGTGGTGGATCGACTCCGCTTGGCCACGGCCTGACTGGCATCCGGGCAGTCGAACACACCAAACACCGACTCGCGCTCCTGCCGCACCTTGGTCATGTATATCATCCGCCGCCAGTCGCCGGGGCCGTACTGTTTTTTCGGGAAAAAGTGGCGCACGTTCTCCATCTGCACCTCGAATCCATCGAAACCCGGTCCGCCCGATTTGAGGTCGAGCACTCCACTGACAGCGAGCATGTTATCCCGGATCGCCTCAGCCGCCATCCGCCGCGTGGGGTGTCGCCAAAGCAGTCGCCCCGCTGCGTCCACCTGCATCGCCTTGGCAACCGGATGGCTGCTTTGCTGCCATGTCTTCGAATTCAAGATCAGCCGGTGTAGGTGTTTGATCGACCAACCATTTTCCATGAACTCCGCTGCCAGCCAGTCGAGCAATTCAGGATGAGACGGCGTGGCGCCGTTCAGGCCGAAATCACTCGGTGTGTCCACGATGCCTGTCCCGAAATGAAACTGCCAAAGGCGGTTCACCAACACACGCGCTGTCAACGGATTGTCTCGTGAAGCAATCCAATCAGCCATCGCCAGTCTACGTTTTTGCTCGGGCGCTGATCGCTTTAGGCCAAGTGAGGCGAAGGTCGTTATCGCTCCCGGGTCAACCTCCTCGCGCAAGGCATCCGGGTCGCCCCGATACAACAGATGCGTCGCCCCGGGCTGTGTAAAATTCCCGGCGTAAACTTTGTCTTGAGCCTGCAGCTTGGCCAAGCGTTGCTCGGTTTGCTTCAAGCCGGCCAGCATTGCCCGGCCGCGCTTGGCCTCGGCGGGGGCGCGGTTGTCGAATTCATACTCCGGCGGCGCCGGCTTTATGCCCTTGAACGGACGCCGATCCTTTGAACTGGCCACCTCGACCCATTCGCCCGGCTTTTGGGCGGCCTCGATCCGATAGCGAACCGCAAGACGATCGGAGAATTGGCCCTCGCGATCCCGAGCCCATTCGATGCGGTCGATTCGCTTCAGCTCGGGGAATTCAATCTGCACCCAACCGGAAGTCCCAGCCGCAATCCAACTCCCGGCGTTACCGTATCGACCGTCGTTGATATGGGCGAGCTTGTGCAGCGGGTGGATGTAATCACCGCTCGAACTGGCCAACGCGCCGGTGCTTGCGAGTGCCACGTTTTCGGCGCCGGAAAAGATTTCCAGTTCATCAATGCAGGGTTCAGCGGAGCTGGACTGCTCGATTGTGAATCTCACAAACTTGGCCTCAACCGGTTCGAATCGTTCCATGTTGTGACGGATATTTACCGGCTCCCGCGTCGCCTTTTCCTGCTTGGGCAGAAACTCCGCCAAGCCAAGTTTTAACCGGGAAATCTTGTCCTTGGCTGAGGCGATCTCGCGCTTGGTCTCCGCGCTTGGTGGCAGGGTCCGATCGCCATGCGAGACTCCGGCGAACACCGCCTGCATGGCGTAATAGTCCCGCTGCGAAATCGGGTCGAATTTATGGTCGTGGCAGCGGGCACAGCCGGTTGTCAGCCCGAGGAATGTCGTGCCGGTCGTATTGATCATGTCGTCCAGCTCGTTCATCCGTTGCATCTTGCCGAGCTTGGGATCCTGCCCCTTGACGATATCGTTTGGGCCGGCGACGAGGAACCCGGTGCCGATCCCCGCGCCCAAGGCATCTCCCGCAAGCTGCTCCCGGATAAACTGGTCGTAAGGCTTGTCGCTGTTCAACGCATCGATCACCCAGTCGCGATAGTGCCACGCGTTGGGCCGCTCGCGGTTGGTTTCGAAACCGGTCGTTTCGCCGAACCGCACCAGATCGAGCCAATGACTGGCCCAGCGCTCGCCGTATCGTTCGCTGGCAAGCACCTTTTCAACCAGTTTGGAAAATGCCTCGGGATCGGGATCGGCAACGAATGCGGCGACCGCTTCCGGAGTCGGCGGCAGCCCGTGCATCACGAGATGCAGCCGGCGAATGAGAGTGCGCCGTGCAGCCGGTGCGGAGTGGGTCAACCCATTGGCATGCAGTTTGGCTTGGATGAACGCATCGATCGGCAGGCCCGGGCCGGGCGCTTCAGGGCGCTTGACCGGTCGGAACGCCCAGTGATCCCCGGTGTCCGCCGCTTGGCCAAGCGCGGCTGAACACAGCAGTACAACAAGCCAAGCGCTCGGGATAAGTCGATGCCAAACAGAGATCACGGCCCAACTGTACGGCTCCCGCAGCAGCGTTCAAGCTGTTTGGCCAACCGCTTGGCCAAGCGGCGGTGGGACTTCACATCGGCCATTGCTGAGTCGGTGTTTTCGGGATAGGCTTTTGCCTTGAACAGGTGGCTGACCTGTCACCATTAAAGCCTGACTCGGAAAAGGGAAAATGCGAAAGATCACGAACGTCGCGGTATTGAAAAACTACCAAGTGGAATTGGTCTTCGATGATCAAACCAAAGGGGTCGCAGATCTTTCTCACCTAATTGGGAAGGGCGTCTTCTCAGTTTGGAACGATTACAGCGTTTTTGAACAAGCTCTGATAGGTGAGGCGGGGCAATTGGTTTGGCCCGGTGAGATTGATCTTTGTCCGGACTCGCTCTACCTCAAAGTGACTGGACAGGAGCCGGAGGAGGTGTTTCCAACCCTGAAACATCAACCTTCCCATGCCTGAGATTTCGAGATTCTACGGAATCATCATTCGCATGTATTGGGATGAACACAACCCACCCCACTTTCATGCGTTTTATGGAAGCGATGAGGTGTTGGTGGAGATACATTCCCTCTCTGTTCTCTCCGGTAAACTTCCACCCAGGGCACTTGGGCTTGCGATCGAATGGGCCACGAGCCACCAACTGGAATCTTGCCCGGGAACAAAAGGCGCTTGTCAAAATCGATCCACTGCCCTGAACCGCTTGGCCAAGCGCGGCGGTGTTACATGATTTCCTTGAGCAGCAGGTTGAGGAGGTCGTCGATCTTCACCCGGCGCTGCTCCATGCTGTCGCGTTCGCGGAGGGTGACGGTGTCTTTGTTTTCCTCCCCGTTTTCTCCGATGGTGTCGAAGTCGATGGTCACACCGAACGGCGTGCCGACCTCGTCCTGCCGGCGGTAGCGGCGGCCAATGGCACCGGTCTCGTCGTAAAAAACAGTCATGTACGGCTGGAGCATGGCGCGGACTTCCATCGCCTTGGCCACCAGCTCGGGCTTGTTTTTC
The DNA here is from genome assembly GCA_028817635.1 of Verrucomicrobiales bacterium. Taxonomy (GTDB): domain Bacteria; phylum Verrucomicrobiota; class Verrucomicrobiia; order Limisphaerales; family UBA1096; genus UBA1096. Next base: position 11,707 of record JAPPPH010000315.1, read on the forward strand.
AGCAACGGAAACACGCCCACCTTGACCGGCGCGATGCGCGGGTGAAACCGCATGACGGTGCGCGTCTCGGTCTTGCCCTTCTCATTGGTGATCTCCTCCTCGTCGAAGGCGTCGCAAATAAAAGCCAGCACGGTCCGGTCCGCACCGGCGGCCGGCTCGATGACGTGCGGCACAAAGCGCTCCTTGGCCTCCTCGTCGTGGTAGGTCAGATCCTTGCCGCTGCCGGGGTATTTCGGCTTGCCGTCCCCGTCGGTTTCAACCACCAGCTCGTTTCCTTCGCGGACGAGCTTGCCCTCCATGTGCGAGCGCAGGTCGAAGTCGCCACGGTGCGCGATGCCCTCGAGTTCGCCGTACTCGCCCTCCTCACAAAACGGGAAGGCGTACTCGACGTCGGCAGTGCCCACGGAGTAGTGCGCGAGTTCTGCCTCCTCGTGGTCGCGGAGAATCAGGCGCTCCTCGCTGATGCCAAGGTCAACGTACCACTTGAACCGGCGGTCGCGCCAAAACTGATACCACTCACGTGACTCGCTTGGGTGGCAGAAAAACTCCATCTCCATCTGCTCGAACTCGCGCGTGCGGAAGGTGAAGTTGCGCGGTGTAATTTCATTGCGGAAACTTTTGCCCTGCTGCGCGATGCCGAACGGCACCTTCACTCGGCTGCTGTCCACCACGTTGCGGAAGTTGACGAACATGCCCTGCGCCGTCTCCGGCCGGAGGAACGCCTTGCTGTCGTCGCTCTGCATAGCGCCGATGTGCGTCTCGAACATCAGGTTGAACTCACGCGGCTCGGTCAGCGTTCCCAGTTCCTTCGCATCCGGGGCGAGCACTTGGTCGGTTTCCGGAACAGTCGTCAAATCGACCACCTCACTGTGCCACGTCAACTGGTCCGCGTACTTGGCCTTAAGTTTGAAATGCTGAAGGGCGCGCCGGGTGATCTCCTCCTTCGCGTCGCCGTCGGTGATGCAGGAAACAAACACCTTCTGTTCGCCGTGCTCCACCCATGCACCCTTGATGTGGTCGTAGCGGTAGCGACGCTTGCTCTCGCGGCAGTCGACCATCAGGTCGTGGAACAGGTCGTAGTGCCCGGAGGTTTTCCAGACGCGCGGGTGCATGATGATCGACGACTCGATGCCGGTCATCTGGAACGAGCGCGGCGCACCCTCCGGCTGTATCCGCTCATTGTGCGAGGTGACCATGTCCGCCCACCAGGCGTTTTTGATATTGCGCTTCAGCTCGATGCCAAGCGGACCGTAATCCCACAAACCGTTGAGACCGCCGTAAATTTCTGATGACTGGAAAACAAAGCCGCGCCGTTTGCACAGCGAAACAATCTTCTCCATCCGTTCATTTTTATTGCTCTCGGCCATAAAAAAGGGGCGGCATCTTCGCAGAGAAAAGTCCGCTGTCAAGGGAACGAAAGCCGCCCCCCGCTTATTTCCATTGAAAAAGAGGCGGATGTGCGGAGAATCCCGGCGTGTTATTTCGTCCGGGTAGAGTTTTGGCGCTGGTGGCCATCGTGCTGGTGGTCATCGTGGTTGTATTCCAATTCATCCCGCCCAACTCCCCTGCGCCCGCGACATCCCCGACCGGTAGCCAGACCAACCAACCGGCAGCAACCGCGCCGACAAACCCGAACGGCGGCCTTGTGGACGAACAGGTCATGCAACAGGTCTCCGCGATCGAGGCCAAACACCGGCATTGGGATGCCAGCACGTGGGCAGACGAGCTGACCGCACGTGATCACGGCGAGTCGATCATCCAACTTTGGGACAACCTCCTCGCCGGGGCGGATCCGTTCGACATGCTGTCAGCCATGCCGGTCGAGACGTTGAAGCTTGGCCAAGCGCAACCGGTTGAGGAGTGGGAGTCCGATATCCGCCGCACCGGCTTGGCCAAGGGCGGTGCGACGTGGTCGCAGGATCAATTTGCCCAAGCGCTTGGCCAATGGAAGACCGACGGCTGGGCTCTCAAGCAGAGCGAGTGGCGGCATCGGCGTTTCGCTCCCCGGGCCGAGGGCGGGGCGCAGTCGGTATTTTGGGTCTCGCTGCACGTCGTCAACACGCGCTTGGCCAAGCGCGGCATCCTGCGCGGAGACGTCGAGATACAGTGGCAGCCGACCGAGATCACTCCGGAAAATCTCGCCAGCCCGAAACACATTGATCTCTCCGGCCTTGAGTGGCTCGAACGCGAAGGAGCGCCGGCGTTCAAGTCGGCCAACAACCAAAACATTCCGCCCAACGATGGGAATATTTTCATCGACCCACTGATCCTGTCCGACTTCAACGCCGATGGCATGGTCGACGTCATTCTCGGCTGCAAAAACCGAATCTATCGTAACCACGGCATGGGACGTTTTAAACCGGAAAAACTATGCCCGAATTTCGATGAAGTCGTGTTTAACGTCACACTCGACGACCTCACCGGGGACGGTGTGGTGGACTGCATCGCGGTTGGTCATGAGGGGGTTTATCTAATTGAAGGTCAGCCGGATGGCACCTTTCCCGGCCAAGCAAAAATGGCGTGGACTGCGCCTGAGAAAGTACTCGATCCCATGGTCATGACCACCGGCGACATCGACGGCGATGGCGACGTGGACGTCTGGTTTTCACAGTACAAATTGCCCTACGTGAAGGGCCAAATGCCGGCACCGATTTACAACGCAAACGACGGCTTCCCCGGCTATCTCCTGCTCAATGACGGGAGCGGCAACCTAAGTGACCACACCGCCGCCGCCGGGCTCGAGGCCAAGCGGTTCCGGCGCTCGTACAGCGCTTCGTTTGTCGATCTCGATGACGACCGCGATCTCGACCTCGCGGTCATCAGTGATTTCTCCGGTGTCGATCTTTTCCTCAACGATGGCAAAGGCAAGTTCACCGACGTCACCGCAAAACTCGTCGACAATCATTACGGCTTCGGCATGGCTCACAGTTTTGCCGACTACGATGCCAATGGAAAAATGGACATGATTATGATCGGCATGAACTCATGGACAGCCGAGCGGGTGATCTCCATGAACCTGCAACCGCCTACGCATCGCCATTACTTCGACCGGCTCGATGACCTGACGTTCGGCAACCGGCTCTACTTTAAGGGCGACCAGAAATTTGAACAACGCCAGATGGGAGATCTTGTCGCCAACACCGGCTGGTCGTGGGGCGTGACCTCGTTCGATGCCGATAATGATGCCGACACCGACCTGTTTATCGCCAACGGACACAAGAGCCGCGAGTCGGTGAAGGACTACGATCGCCAGTTTTGGTGCCATGACATTTACCACGCCAACTCACAGGCCAACCCGGCGATGGAGGTTTATTTCCGGAGCACCTCAAGCCGCCTGTACGGCGCCGGCTACTCGTACGGGGGCTACGAGAAAAACAGGCTTTTGCTCAATCGAGAAAACAAGCATCTGAATGATGTGGCGTTTCTCGTGAACACCTCGCACGAGATCGACTCGCGCAACGTGGTCAGCGGCGACATCGACGGCGACGGACGGCTCGACCTCATCTTCACCCACTTTTCCGTCTGGCCGGAACCGGCCACGCAAGGGCTGCTGATGGCGCGAAACCTTTGGCCAGGAGACAACAATTGGCTCGGCATCCACCTGTCGAGAAGCAAAGCCTCTCCGTCTCTCAACGGAACCAAGGTTCGGCTCCGAGCCAACGGCCGCGACCAGTGGCGCTACATCGTCAACGGCGACTCTTACCGCTCCCAGCACGCACCGATTGCCCACTTCGGCCTTGGCCAAGCGGATGCCGTGGAAGAGGTCGAGGTGCAATGGCCCAACGGTAAGTCCACAAAATTGGCCGCCCCGGAGATTGGAAAATACCACGCCGTGAAGGCCCCGTAGGCTCGGCGTACAATTGTTGATTTTTGCGCCCGCGCTTGGCCAAGCGCGGGCGTTTTTTATGACGCAGGAATCCTGACGTAGAGCGGCAGCACCCCGAACGTATCAAATCCGAGGTGACAGTAGACCGGTGCACCCTGCAGTGAGGCCTGAAGGAAGGCGGTTTTGTAGCCCTCACCAGCCGCGATTCGCAGCGGCTCGGCGGTCACGTGCTTGGCGAGTCCCTTGCCCCTGTACTCGGGAACGGTCGAGATACAATACACCTCGACAATCTCATTCCGAATAAGATCCAGCGACGTGGAAACAGGAAGGTCATCGTGATAGACAAGATAGTGGCGGTGCTCCTCGTTTTCTTTCGCAACCGATCCCGCATGTGCCGGGCCAATCCGCTCAGCAAACGCCGGTGGCAGTTCGTAGCCTTTCGCAAATGCATCCACCCAGAGATCGTGCTCATCGGGGCCGACTTGTCGAAATGTGTATTCGTCACCCAACGTGGTTTCGGTCAGGTTTTGAAGATCGATCGCCATGGCCGGCATCTCCTCGGCAAGTTGAAAGCCACGCGCCTTCAGCAACGCATCAGCCTCTTCACCAACTTCCCCCAAACAAACCACCCCGCTCGGAAACTCATCGGAGCAAAGCGGCGCGATCCCGTCACTCAACACACCGACATTGTTTTGATTCCCCGTGATCAGCAGGTTGCCCATCGGGTGTGGCAGACCGCTGTTGATCCGAAAATACCAATCGTCCGTGACCACGTCCGGCCCGTGGAAGTATTCACGGAATACATTATCAAAGCCGTCCGTGATAACATCATAAATTCGATCAGAAAGGTCGGCAACGGTTGGAATGATTGGGGCTGACATGACTTTCGTGGTAACGAGCGGACGGTGACATGATCATTACTTTAAGGCAAGCTCAGCATCACGATCCAACCGCATTTTCTGTAGTGCCGCGCCCGCTTGGCCAAGCGTGTGTAGGGACGGCTGTCCCCAGCCGTCCTAAAACCAAGCGCTTGGCACCGAGGGCCTCCTCCTTTGGACTACGGTGGCATAGCGCAGTTAAGGACGCAGATTGGCAGGATTAAAATTGATCTGTGAAAATCAGTGAAATCTGTGTCTCAACCCGAGGACGGCTGGGACAGCCATCCCTACCTGCGGCTCGGCTTTAGCTGGTTATTCGTCCAGCCGGATAAACCACTCGGCGACAGTGTCGGCGAAGCGCAGGCCCTTGCGTGTGAGGTAAAAGCGCTCCTCTATCTGCACACCCCAGCCGGCATTGACCACGCGCTGCATGTCCCCTGCCCAGTCGTCGCGGAGATCTTGCCCGGTGACTTGCGTGAACACGTCGAACGGCCAGCCGGCATTCATCCGCAGACCGAAGGCCGCCGTCTCACCGGCACTAGCCAAGGGGGAAAGTTGTTCCACCGACTCGTGGGCGCGTTGGCCAAGCGCGAGTTGCTCGCAATAACGCTCGGTGTTGGCGACGTTTCGAATCCGCCGGCCATCGACGAATCCGCAAGCGCTTGGGCCAAGCGCTTGGCACGCACCGCCGCGCCAGTAATTGATGTTGTGACGACAGGCGTGCGATGGCAGTTCTGCGTCTGGCTCGCCATCGTGCCGTGCAAAGTTCGCGACCTCATACTGGGCATAACCGGCAGCAGCGGCGGTGTCGATTAGGCGATCGTACATCGCACAGGCCAGTTCCTCGTCGACATCGAATTCGCCGGCCTGAAGTTGTTCGTACAGCGGGGTGTCCTCCTCGTAGATAACCTCGTAACAGGAGAGATGTTCGCTGCCGAGGGCGATGGCCTCGTCCATGGTCGATTGCCACGTCTCCATTGTCTGGCCGGGGATGGCGAACATGAGGTCGATGTTGATGTTCTCGAACCCCGCGCTGCGCAGCCGGTCGAACGATTTAAACACCATCTCGCGCGAGTGAATCCGGCCAAGGCGGACGAGTAGGTCTGCGTCGAGCGACTGCACGCCCATCGAGATGCGGTTTACACCGTATTGTCGAAACAGATTAGCCTTGTCCGAGGACACAGTGGCCGGGTTGCACTCGATCGTCCACTCGTCGGCGCCGAGCAGATCGAGCCGCTCCATCGCCGCGAGGATGCGTCGCCACTGTTGCAGACTGAGGATCGAGGGAGTGCCGCCGCCAAAAAAGACCGTGCACGGCTTCACGGACGAGGCGACCAGTTCCAATTCACGAATGAGAGCATCGACAAAGCGGTTCATCTGCTCCCCGCTGGAGGCCTCGGAGTAAAAGGCACAGTACTCGCACTTCGTGGCGCAAAACGGCACGTGCACGTACAGACTTTGAACGGGGTCGGGGGAAGTTTGTTTGATGGCGGTCATGGGAACGGCACCCCATGAGCTGCGGCTATTCCTTGAAGGAGCCGAGCTTGCACATCAGGCCGCCGTTGATCACGTACGGAATCCCGTACCACTCCGTATACGCCAGCACCTCACCCTCTGCCGGCGTAACAAAAAGCCCGACAAGGAGGTGGAGCGGAATAATTGCGCCAACGGTTTCTGCCTCGGAAAACGACCCGATGCCCAGGAGCAAAGTGAGGATTCCCAGTCCCATCAGGGTTTTGCGTCCTTTCAAGGTGGACATGCCGTAAACCAAGGCGGAAACGTAGACAAACAGGCAAATCCCCACAACCACACCAATCACCCCACCGACTCCGATCTCCTTCATTGTGGACGACAAAAACTCCTCGCCCATGTCGAAGATCAAATCAGTGGCGAAGACACCCACTGCCAAAATGCCTATGAGAATACCCCAGAACATGCCTAAACCGGCCCAGCCGGTCGGAGAACCTACCTGCACCCCGGCACTTGGCCAAGCGATTTTTGGCTTAATTTTTTCGCCAAAATGGCGTTCTCTCCCTGCATGCACTCTGCCGTAAAAAACGCATTGCTGGCCGCTGCCCTCCTGTTGGGCGGTCTCGGGAGCGGTCTTGCCGCTGACAAGAAAATCCTGCTCATCGCCGGGCGACCCAGCCACGGCCCGGGCGACCATGAGTTTCGCGCCGGATCTCTTCTCCTGCAGAAATGCCTCAATAAAATCAAGGGAATCAAGGCCGAGGTGCACGACTTCGGCTGGCCCAAGGACGACGCGGTGTTCGGGGGCATCGACGCCGTGCTGATCTACGCCGACGGCGGCGGCGGCCACCCGGCCATCCAGAAAGATCGAGCCAAGCTAATCGACGGCCTCGCAAAAAAGGGCATCGGCATCGGCTGTGCGCATTACGGCGTGGAGGTGCCCAAGGGCGATCCCGGCAAGTACATGCAGGACTGGATCGGCGGCTACTACGAGCATGCCTTCTCGGTGAATCCAATGTGGTCGCCG
>JAPPPH010000222.1 GCA_028817635.1 Verrucomicrobiales bacterium
ACCACCTACCTCAAGCGATTGAGCAATCTCGAGAAAATAGGCTCTTCGTTTGACGGTGTGGAGAAATGTTATGCGGTTCAGGCGGGGCGTGAGGTGCGCGTCATCGTCAATCCAAAGAAGGTCAACGACGAGGCTTCCTACGATTTGGCCCGGCAGATCGCCCGAAAAATCGAGGATGAACTGCAATATCCCGGCCACATTCGCGTGACAATGGTTCGCGAGAACCGTTTCGTTGAATACGCAAAATGATTCAATTTGCTTGCGCTGAATAATCATTGAGGCAAGATCGTCTTCGTAAAGATGATGCATTGCCGACTCTTCCCTCTTCTTTTTGCCTCAACTCTTTTTTGTGGACTGCTCCCCGTGGCTGCAGATTCTCTCCCGAGTGGGCAGGAGTTGGCGCGGTCCATCCGCGATGCGCTTCCGGCTAAAGATACCGTCATTGAAGCGACGATGGAGGTGACGCTACGAAACCGGAAACGGGTTGAGACGCCGCTTACAGTTCAAACCAAGCAGATTGGCCAGGCAGAATGCCTGATGATTTATGAGACCAAGCCAAGCGACGGTGTCGGTGAGTATTGGCAGGTTCGTCGGACGGTGGCCAAGGCCAACGAATATCGGACCGGCAAAGAAACCAAGCGCTTGGCCAAGGGCGAAGAACTGAAAGAGGGTTTGGCCAAGTCCTCATTTTCCCTGTCAGATCTTGGTTTGGAGTTCCTCCATTGGCCCAATCAAAAGACACTCAAAAAGCAGCGAAGGAAAAGCCGCTCCTGTCATGTACTTGAGAGTACAAGACCTGATGTCGGCGACGGCGGGGTTGTGCGTGTTCTCTCCTGGGTGGACATCAAGTCCGGGGGGGTTTTGGCGGCTGATTTTCATACAGCAGATGGAAAAGTACTGAAACGGTTTTCGGTAAAGGGACTGACCAAAAAGGACGGACATTGGCAGGTTGATGAATTGGAAATGCGGGATGTGGAGGGACGCACCCGGAGTCGACTCAAGTTACACCTGAAATAATATGGGGCTTTCTTTCGAAACTGGCGAAGGTGTGAGTGTCACGCGGGTTCTCTTGGTGTTCCTTGCGATTGCTCCGTTTTATGCCGCCATCGCTTGGTATGTGATCGGTAGAAAACTCCGGGCAAGTGCCCGTAATGACGGGCAAACGTTAATCGCCAAATGGGCGATTTCTTATGTAATCGTCGTTCTTATGTTCACTGCGGCGGCTTATGCTGGCGGAGGGTTCGCACTCATTGGGGTGGTGTTTGTTGTGCTTCTTCCGGGGTCGATCATTCTGGCGATCATTCTGGCACCGTATATCGCAAATCTTATTACCTCCCCCATCACGAACGCAATGGAGGGAAGCGAGGGTGAACACTGGGAAAAACCGGCGTACGGCCCCGCTATTACGTCCAGAAATCGTGGTGATTACAAAGGCGCGCTGGAGCGAGTGGAGGAGTTGCTTGAGATTCATCCCGGCGATTTCGAGGGACTCATGATGAAGGCATCGATACAGGCTGAAGACTTTGGGGATTTGGGGGAAGCGCGAGTGACGTTGAATGAGATTTTGAGCGAAAAGAAGAGGCTGAAATATAATCTGCCGGTAGTTTACAATAAGCTTGCTGATTGGCAGATGAATCTCTTCGATGATCCGGAGGGGGCACGGCATTCACTGGAGGTAATTCGTAACGCGTACCCGGAATCAAAAGCAGCACAACTGGCGGAGCAACGGATATCATCGATGGACTCGTACGATGAAACATCCAGTGCGGCCACAGATATTGACGAAACTTATCAGCGATTGGCCGCGCAGTCTGCGATCAACGATCAACTCAAAGGGCCGCTGGAGATTCCGGCGGCTTCAGAGGAAGACTCCGTCATTGCTAACGAAATGGCCTTTGCTCAGTGCATCAATCGGGTTGAGGAGCACCCGGATTCCATTGTGAATCGCGAAGAATTGGCCGCTTTATACGTGAACCACACCAACGAGCCTGACCTTGCGGTCCAGCAGTACGAATACCTGGTCGCCATGCCGGGCGCGTTGGAGAAACAACAGGTGGCTTGGCTCAACAAGATCACGGATATTCAGGTTAAATCCGGGGCAACTCAGGAGGAAGCCAAGGCGACTTTACAGCGGGTGATCGACATCAACCCGGATGGCGCAGGTGCGACCCGAGCGCAAAGTCGAATGATGCATCTTGCGATTGAAATCCGGGCGGCGAACAAAAAAAATACGCCGCTCAATCTTGAGCGGCGCGATGAAGATCTTGGGTTGATGTAGGGCTTAGTTTTGCGGAAGAACGAGGCCAAGCGCAATTTGCTTGTCGATCTCCGAGGCCACAGTCAAATCCCCTGTTCCTCGCGAGGTGCGTACCTGAACGACTACTTCGGTAACGAGCGGTTCCACTTCCTTCACGGTGACAAAAACCGTCCGCTTGTCGATCCGGGCGGTCAATGTGTTGGTGACCACATCATCATTCGTTACGGTGCCGGTGCGGGAGAGTACTTCGCGGGCGGAATTCAGAATCTGATCCAGAGGGCGCTCGTAACGACTGACAATTTTGTCTCGAACGCCGGGGACTCCAAATTTATTACCTCCGGGAGTGTTGACGCAACCGACAGTGCCACCAGCCATAACGGCCACCAGAGCGAGCAGGACTAAACGAAAAGTCATGGGCGACATCCCAATCAAAACCGGTATTACCGTCAAGCCAATTGAGGCCGTTGTGGATAAGTTGTTGCGCTTGGCCAAGCCAGAATGAACAAACGCAAGCGACTGACTGTCAGTATTCCGGATGTTATGCAGAGAATGAAAGTAGGACTGAAAAGCGCCGCCTTGGCCGGTTTGCTTGTGCTATCCCCTGCCCTTGGCCAAGCGGCAGAATCCCCACGTCGAAGCCCGACTGTAAAGGCCGTTTCGAAAGTAATGCCCAGCGTGGTTAATATTGCCACCAAAACCCGTGTGCAACGGGTGGGCTACCTTTATGATTGGTGGCGAGACAACTGGACGCCGTACGCCCAGCAATTGCCCCCACAGGAGAGTGCGGGTTCCGGTGTCATTGTCAGCGATACCGGTTACGTGCTGACGAATGTCCATGTTGTGCGAGACGCGGATGAAATTTGGGTCAAGTTGACGGATGAATCGGGCGAGCAAAAGGTTTACCAGGCCGAAGCCATTGCAGGCAGCCTGACTACGGATATCGCTCTTCTCAAAATTATCCCCGAGACCGATGGGGAAAAGTTTGTTTCGGCCAAGTTCGCTCGCAATGACGACTTGTTGTTGGGTGAAACGGTGATGGCGTTGGGGAATCCGTTTGGCCTCGGAGGCTCCGTCAGTCAGGGCATTCTTAGCTCGAAAAGTCGCCGAACCAGTACGGATGGCCAGCGGTTGGAGATTCCTGATTGGCTTCAGACCGATGCCTCGATTAATCCTGGAAACAGCGGCGGGCCATTGATCAACCTGAACGGCGAGATCATCGGGATAAATGTCGCTGTATTAAAGGAGGGCCAAGGCATCGGATTTGCCATCCCGATCAAGCGAGTGAACGAGTCACTTTCGCGGTTTTTCACTCCTGAGTTTTTGGACGACAATTGGTTCGGCGCAACGATCAACGCTGCCACCCGCCCGCCTGAAATCACCAAAATCGAGGAGGGAAGCCCCGCGGCTGAATCCGGGCTGAAGGCGGGAGATCAGTTTTTGAAAATCAACGGCGTGGCCACCGATACGTTCATCGACTTGGCCAGCCAAATGGTCGGTATCGGCAAAAACAGAACTATCAATATCGAAACCCTTCGCGAGGGAGTCAAAAAACAGCACACGGTTAAATTTATTCCGGAAGACGCGATATTCAATTCCGGCCTGATTCGTCAAAAAACCGGTGCAACCTTGAAGCGATTAACTCCCGAGGTCGCGGAAGCGCTGCATTTCGATTCCACGGACGGGTTCGTGATTAGTCAAGTAGACCAAGGCACACCGGCCGCGAAGGCCAAGTTGCGCCCCGGTTTGGTTGTCACAGCCGTCGATGGCCAGAAATTCGATAACATCATCGATGTGGCGCGTGTATTTTTCAAAAAAGAAAAAGGCGATGAGGTGACGTTGGATATCGTGCAAATGCGTCAGCGGGGTTTTCTTGTGCGTCGATCTGTGGGTCAATTGACACTACGTCTTTTGTGACTATTTCCTCGACAGAACTTCGCTAAACGCTAATTTTCCGCCCTCCGAAAGCTGGCCAAGCGCTTGGCCAAGCGGAGATTTCTAAATGAAGAAATACAAAAAAACGGTTCCCCTCAGTCTTCTTGTTATTATTTGTTGCGCAAACACTGTCGTAGCTGCCCCCCAGCCCTCCGGTCCGCAGGCAGACGGCTCATTTCGTAAGGTTATCCTCGTATCAGATAAGGACACCAACGGGGACAACCAAACGGAGGATAATCTCAAGGATCCAATGGAACTTTCGATCGCCAAGGACGGCCGGGTTTTTTGGGCGCAGCGGAATGGCGAAGTCCATTTTTGGAATCCGAAAAACAGCGAAACAACGATGCTCGGAAAGTTGGAAGTGTTCACCGGGCTTGAGGATGGGTTGCTCGGGATTACACTTGATCCAAACTTTCTCGATAACAACCACATATACCTGTTTTATGCTCACCCCAAAACGGTGGTGGAACATGTGAATCGTAAACCCCGGAAAAAAGGATTTAATTTGGTTTCCCGATTTACGCTTAAGGATGGAAAATTGGATTTGTCGTCCGAAAAGGAATTGATACGTATCAAGACCCAGCGCGACGAGTGCTGCCATTCCGGAGGGTCGTTGACGTTTGATAGCAAAGGCAATCTG
>JAPPPH010000150.1:0-2418 GCA_028817635.1 Verrucomicrobiales bacterium
ACTTGGCTCACACGACACCGCCTGCCGTGCTCAGCCAGAAGGCCACCATGCCAAGCGCAAGGATGGCGAGAGGGCTCCCTTTAAGAAACGCCGTGCCTTCCATTGTTGCGCCTACGATTAGGCCCAGAAAGATCGTGACGATGTTGATGAGGGGGCCGCTTGCGGTGGAGCTAAGGCGCTGGGTGACGCCGGATTCGCGAAGTAGGTTTCCAAACATGAGCATCCCGAGCAACGGGCCACTCGCAGGAATAAACAGCACTGTGATCAAACATGTGGCGACCGGGAAAATTAACACTGCAGCTTTGGAGACGGGCCGCGCCTGTGGCATGTCGATCTCGCGTTCTTTTTGGGTCGTCAAAACCCGGATGATGGGAGGTTGAATTACCGGAACCAGTGCCATGTAACTGTAGGCAGCCACCGCGACAGCCCCGAGCAGATGGGGTGCGAGTTTTGCAGTAAGGAAAATAGTCGTCGGACCATCAGCCCCGCCAATGATACCGATGGCTGCCGCCTCTTTGACTGAAAACCCGAACAGGTAAAATGCGCCGAGTGCTGCGAAGAAAATTCCCAATTGAGCCGCAGCTCCCAGCAGGAAGGTGATAGGCCGACTGAGTAGCGGGCGGAAGTCAGTCAGGGCACCCACGCCCATGAAAATAATCGGTGGCAATAATTCCGCTTTGCTTACCGCATAATTGTAAATGAAGGCAAATAATGGCCATTTGTCTTTTGCGTCCACTGGATACAAGTCCTTATCGTTCGCCACCATTTCTGCACCCGGTATGTTCGCCAAGATTGCTCCGAAGCCGATTGGAACAAGGAGCAAGGGTTCGAAGTTCTTACGTATGGCAAGTGTGATCAGGATGCCGCCTACGATGAACATCAAACCATTTTGCCACTCCAAGCCGACGAAGCCTGAACTGTCGATCAGTTTTTCGAGGATCTCCATTTTAGGATTCGATACTTAGAATTGGTTTTCCGGCGGAAACCTCGTTGCCGATGGCAGCGTGGACGGCTGAGACACGGCCGGCGCAGGGCGCTTTGACATCGTGCTTGGCCTTCATGGCTTCCACCGCAGCAACCACCTGACCCTGTGTCACGGTGTCGCCCACCTTGACGTTGACCTCAACCAACTCGACGTTGCCTTCGAATGGTGAAAACACATCGGTCGCCGCGCCACCATCTGCGGCGGCTGGTGCAGCTTGGCCGCTTGCCGGGGCAGGGGCTGCAGCAGATGCCGGTGGCTCGACAACGACTTCGTAGGTTCGGGTGTTGCCTCCCTCGGTGACGGTGACGGAAGTCCTTGTCGGGGCTGTGATGGCAGCGGCCGCCGGGGAGTCGCTCTCTTCCTTTTTGAGGGGGAGGGTGATCTTGGAACGATTCTCCAGCAGGCGGATCCCTTCGTTGAGTTCCATGTTTTTGCCGGGGACAATCGCGGCCGCAACGAGAAACTTGTTTTCGTCCGTAACCTCCAGTCCGCGCTCTTTTAGTGCGGCTTCGGCTTCGACGAGCGTGTCCGGTGCCTCCTCGAGTGGGTCGCCATCGAACGGCGGCATCTCGAGTTTTTCGGCAGCAATCTTGACCACCTCTGGATCGGGCGTCAGCGGCGGTCGGCCAAAGTAACCCAGAATCGATTTGCCGTAACCGGCATCAATCTTTTCCCAACGACCGTGGAGGACGTTGTTGAACGCCTGCAGCCAGTACTGCTGGCTACCCGGGGTGACACTGGTCCAGCCTCCGCCGGCGCGAACAACTTCGGGGAACTCGGCCAGTACATCACTGTACTTATCGAGGATACCGGCGGATTTCATCATGTGCACGTTCGGGCCGATGGCGCCGCCCGGCATCGGGAAGCCAACCACACGGGCGTCTGCCGAGGTGGTGACTGGGTTGAATTCGTATTCGCTCAGGCCCTTGTTCAGGATGGACTCAATCTCGTCCATCTTGTCCGGATCGATATCGAGACTGTAACCGGTTCCCTTGAGAGCGTGCGCCATGGAGCGGACGTCCGGCTGCGAGGTGCCGGAGGCCAACGGGCGCACGGCCAGATCGATGCTGTCCACGCCACCCGCGATGCCGGCCATGTAACAGGCCACGGCGGTGGAGGCGGTGTCGTGCGTGTGCTGCACCAATGGAATCTCCGGCGGGAGGATTGCCTTGATGCCCTTGGCTGTCTCGTAGCAGGTATGCGGGTCAGTTGTGCCGGAGGCATCCTTGAGGCAAACCGAGTCAAAGTGAATGTCGCGCTTGAGCAGTTCGCGGACGATGTTGATGTAAAACTCCGGCGTGTGCGCTTTGTCGGACTTGAACGGCAAGCCCATGAGCGCGACGCAAACCTGATGGTGCATGCCGGAGTCGACAATCGGCTGGCCGGTTTTGACCAGATTGTCGACGTCGTTCATGAAGTCGAAGTTGCGGTCG
>JAPPPH010000150.1:2428-4820 GCA_028817635.1 Verrucomicrobiales bacterium
GAATCTGCAGGTCGGCGTCCGGGCCGACTGTCTTGCGGATTTCAGCCATGCACTTGAACGGATCTTCGCCCACGTAAAAAAACGGGGCCTGAAACCGGGCGCCGCCGCCGAATTCGAAGTGGCGGATGCCGGCTGCGGCCGAGGCCTCGATGGCAGGGAGTATGTCTTTCAGCCGCGTTTTGCCTCCAAAGACACTTTGGAGACCGTCGCGGAACGGGGTGAACATCACCCGGATTTCTTTTTTCTTTTCAGTGAAGATCATTGAGCTGAACGGAAAGGGTAAAGATTGCTGGGGCTACGGTTTGACTTCGCGAATCTCGGAAACACGGCAGCCAGGGAACGCCTTGGTCACCGCCTGTCGTACGGCCTCCTCGGCGCCAGGGTCCGGCAGGTCGACGGCCTTTACTGGAAACAGTTTGCAAATGCCGGCGATCACGCCCGCGAGTAATGACAGGATGACGAGGACTGCGACAAACGCAATCGCACAGATAAGTAACAGATCATTTTCCATCTTAACGGCCGGTTTTTTCCGGAAAGGCCGGGCAATGTACCGCAACCGGCGGGCGGGTTTAAGCCCAATTTTCGATTATTTCGTTACGCTTGGCCAAGCGCTTGGCCAAGCGTTAACCTTCTTTATTATCGCGGGCAACGAGGGTGTTTCGTTTGGCGAATGACTCGACCGGTTCGGGATAATCCAGTGTGTAATGCAGGCCTCGGCTTTCCTCCCGCAGGAGGGCTGACTGGACGATCAGCTCGGCGACGGTGGCGAGGTTGCGCAGTTCCAACAGGTCGCTGGTGACGGTGAAATCCCAATAGTACTCTTGAATCTCCTCCTGGAGGTGCTTGACGCGGGAGAGGGCGCGCTTGAGCCGCTTGGTTGTACGGACGATTCCGACGTAGTCCCACATCATTCGACGTAGTTCATCCCAGTTATGGGAAACGACGACCATCTCGTCCGCGTCTGTCGCGTCGCCCGAATGCCAATCGGGGAGCGGCGAGTCGACTGCTGGAGCAGGGTGGGCCAACGCATGCGCGGCTGCGCGGTGCGCGTAGACCAGTGCCTCGAGCAGGGAATTGCTCGCGAGACGGTTGGCCCCGTGCAGGCCGGTGCAGGAAACTTCGCCGATTGCGTACAGACCGGAGATGCCGGTTTCGCCGTCGTGGCTGACCTGTACCCCTCCGCACTGATAGTGCGCGGCCGGGACGACCGGGATCGGTTCCTTGGTGATGTCGAGGCCGAATTGGAGGCAGGTTTGGTAAATGTTCGGGAAGCGATCGATGATGGCACGGGCCGACTTGTGGGTGATGTCGAGCAGCACGTGGTCGTCGCCGGAACGCTTCATCTCGCTATCGATCGCACGCGCCACGACATCTCGCGGCGCGAGAGACTTGAGCGGATGCACGCCCTCCATGAACGATTCGCCCCGGAGGTTCAACAGTTCGCCGCCTTCGCCGCGTACGGCCTCGCTGATGAGGAACGACTTGGCCTTGGGGTGGTACAGGCAGGTGGGGTGAAACTGGACGAACTCCATGTTGGCGATCGTGGCCCCGGCGCGATAAGCCATGGCCACGCCGTCACCGGTGGCGATGTCCGGGTTGGAGGTGTAGAGGTAAACCTTGCCGCAGCCGCCCGTGGCGAGGATGACCGTCCGCGCCGAGTAGGTCTCGACTGCATTGGTTTCATTGTCCAGCACGTACACGCCGACGCAGCGGTTTGTGTCACTCTGTCCAAGTTTGCGGGTGGTGATCAGGTCGACCGCGAAATGATTCTCGAAGACGTGGATGTTCTCATTGGCGGCAATCGAGTCGAGTAGGGCACGTTCAATCTCCCGCCCGGTGACATCTTTGGCGTGAAGAATGCGGCGTTGGGAGTGGCCGCCTTCTCGGCCAAGATCGAGTTCGCGTCCGCCGTTGCCGGTTTCGCGTTCGGAAAATTTCATGCCGAGGTGGATCAACTCCTCGATGCGTTCCGGCCCCGCCTCGACGATTCCGCGGACGACCTCCTCGTTGCAAAGGCCGGCGCCGGCATTCAGCGTATCCTGCACATGGCTTTCGAACGAATCCTCTTCGCTGGTTACTGCAGCGATGCCGCCCTGCGCATAATTGGTGTTGGACTCGGCCCGACTTTTTTTTGTGACAATCGCGACCGTCCCGGCGTGGGCCACCTTGAGAGCGAACGTCAGCCCGGCGATCCCGCTGCCGAGGACGATGTAATCAAATTGTCTTGGTGAATCAGCCATCCGCCCGGTGAGTGTTTGGTCACAGTCGGCCGTTGTCAATCAGTCGTGTATTCCCAAAAAATACCGCCAACGCCATGTGCGTACCGCGACGGATGCGCTTGGCTGGTTCCAGTGTCTTGGGGTCGAAAAACTCGATGTAATCCAGTCTGGCC
>JAPPPH010000191.1 GCA_028817635.1 Verrucomicrobiales bacterium
ACGCCAAGCCAAGCCTCTCGCGGCACCGCGTTTTTCTCTGGCTGCATCAGTTGCGTCACTACCGGTTCGACGAAGCGACCTCGCTCGTCGAGAAACTGGATCAACTCACCGAGGTCCTCACCAACCGCGCGATGCTCATCGTGCTGAGCGACCTCCGCCAACCGGACGCCACCGAGCGGCTCAAGCGGCTCGCACAAAAACACGACTGCGTGGTACTGCAGTTGACCGACCCGGCTGAGCATGGGCGGTTGCGAGCGGGGATTTTTCGTGGCGAGGAGGCAGAGACCGGGCGGACCTTTGTCGGGCACGGCCGCAGCCGGTGGTTCGACGACGACGAGACGGCGGACGAGCTGCGGCGCGGCGGCATCGACCACCTCGCGCTGCCAATCAACGAGCCGTTTATCCACGCGCTGCGCGGGTTCCTCCGCAAACGCGACTGCCTCGGGAGGGGCGCCCGATGAACAGCCGCCGCTTCATACTGTTCGCAGCCGGCCTCGCGTTGTCGCTTGGCCAAGCGGCCGCGCAGGAGACCAACTCCGCGCCGGCATCGGTCGCGATCGGGCTCGAGGGTCAGCACATGGTCGTGCTGCCCGGCGACAAGTTCGAGGCTGCGCCGGTCGGCGACAAGTCGAAGCTCATCCTCCGCATTCAGGACGTGTTCCCGCACGGCAATGCCCACCGCTACGACCTTCGCTATTTCGGGTTCGTCCCCGGCGAATACGATCTCATCCAATTCCTCCGCACGGCCGACGGCAAGACCCCGACCAACCTGCCGCCGGTCAAGGTGACCATCCACGGCATCCTGCCGGAGGACCACGACGGGATGCTAATCGAGGACGAAGATTCCGGCCTCAGTCTACCCGGCAGCTACACCGACTGGCTGATCGGCCTCGGGGTGGTTTGGTTGCTCGTCGCCTGGCCCCTGTTTTTCGCTGGCCGCAGCAAAGGCCAAGCGCTTGGCCAAGCGGAGGAGTATGCCGGCCCGGACCTGGCCGAGCGACTCCGGCCGCTCGTGGAACAGGCGGCCGCCGGCACGCTCGATACTGAGGGACGCGCCCGGTTGGAGCGCATGATTTTCTCCCACTGGCTAGAACAGCTTGGCCTGCCCGAGAAGGGCGATCCCTCCGAGCTACACCGTCAACTCAGGCAGCATGAAGACGCCGGGCCGCTGGTGCGCGGCCTTGAGGATTGGCTGCACCGCCCGCCCGGGACCGCCGCGGTCGACATCGCCGCGCTGCTCGAGCCGTACCGTAAATCGTCCCTGCCGAAATGACATTCGCCTACCCAGCCGTGTTGACACTGCTCGCCCTGCCGGTGCTATTGATGGTCTGGGAATGGCGCCGGCGCGGCACGGTGGTGGCGCTGCCGTTCGACCACGCCAACGCTCGGTGCGGCCGCTGGCTCGAGGGCACGGTCAAGACCGCGAACCTGCTCGCCCCGCTGCTGTTGGCGGTAGCGATCATCCTGCTCGCAGGGCCGCAGCGTCCGCTCAGCCAGGGCACGCAGCGGGTGTTGACCAACATCGAGCTGGTGCTCGACGTGTCCGGCAGTATGACGGCCCAGTACGGCGACGGCCGGCGCGCCGACAAGGCGGTCGAGGCGTTGCAGGAATTTGTCAGCCACCGGAAGGGCGATGCGTTTGGCGTGACGCTCTTCGGAACCGAGGTGCTGCACTGGGTACCACTCACGAAGGACCTCGACGCGCTCAAGCATTCCGCGCCGTTCATGAAACCGGAAGCCATGCCGCCGTACATGGGCGGCACCCGGATCGGCCTCGCGCTGCGGTCCGTTCACAAAATTCTCGCCGACCGGCCAAAGGGCGACAAAATGATTGTCCTGATTTCCGACGGCTCAAGCGGCGACCTGCGCGGTCAGGGCGACAAGATTTCCAGCGACCTGAACGGCGACGACATCGTGCTGTACTACATTCATGTGGCCAACGGACAGCCGCAGCAGGAAGTCTACGACATCGCCAGCCGCACCGGGGGCGAGGCATTCGTGGCGGGCGACCCCGCAGCGCTGCAGGCGGTGTTCGAGAAAATCGACGCCATGCAACCGGCGAAGTTCAAGCCGGAGACCCCGATTCCTGCGGACAACTTCCGGCCATTCGCACTCGCCGGCCTCTCGATGCTCGCGCTGCAACTACTCACCCTGTTCGGCATCCGATTCACGCCATGGTGACTCTGGGAAAACAGGTAAGGTGGGCTGTCCCAGTGCACCGAACGAGCGAGGACGGCTGGGGACAGCCGTCCCTACCTGCGCTTGGCCAAGCGCTGAGCCCCGAAGGGGCGGCATGCGTTAGCCCGAGACGTCAGTCCCGGGTTGCACAACCGAAAGGATCACAAACCCTGAAGGGGCGGCACCATCCAATTCGTCGTTCCGATACAAAAGCGGTGCACGGCACCGCACTCCATGACGCTGGAGCGTTTTTTGTGGCTCCATTCACCCATCGTAACCCATGACCCTTCCTGAGATCTCGACTGACGCTGCCGGTCTGGCCCTTTGGGTTGCGCTTGGCACGGCGGTCTGCGCAGTGCTGGCGGAGTGGTGGCACAGTCGACGCATCCGCCGGGTCGGGCGCTTGGCCTTCGGTCCGCTTGGCCAGGCGCGGGTGTGGACCCGTTGCGCCCCTCCGGCGCGGGTGCTGGCGCTCACGGCGATAGCGTGGGGGTTGGTGACGCTGTTTTTCATCCGACCGCGCACCGCGAATTACGACCAGATTCCCGAGGGCGGCTACCGGCATCTCGTGATCGCATGGGATGTCTCGCCCAGCATGCAGCTCGACGACGGCGGCTTTGACATGGGCAAACAAAAGAAACGCACTCGCGCCCAACGCGGCGCCAAGGTGTTGCTCTCGCTTTTCGAACGCATCGCGCTGGATCAGGTGCGCATCAGCATCGTTGCCTTTTTCACCGGGGCCAAGCCGGTGGTGGTCGACACGCACGACTTGAACGTGGTCAAAAACATTCTCGACGATCTGCCGCTCGACCGCGCGTTTGATCCCGGCAAAACGAGTGTCATCTCCGGCATTGAGGAATCGGTGAAACTGGCCAAGGGCTGGGAGCCGGGCAGTACCACGCTGCTGGTCGTCAGTGACGGCGACACCGTGCCGGATACCGGCCTGCCTGATCTGCCCCCGTCGATCAACAAGGTGCTCGTCGCCGGCGTGGGTGATCCACGGCGCGGGGTGTTCATCGACGGCCACATGTCCCGGCAAAATTCCCGTGTGCTGCGGCAGTTGGCCCGGCGGCTGGGCGGCGAATATGTCGATGTCAACGACGTGCAGATTCCCACCTCACAACTGGCCGAGTTGGCCGGGGTACGCAACCTCGTCGACCCCGGCCAAAAGGGCCGCCGCGAGATTGCCCTCGCCTGTGTGGCGACGGGTGCAGGGCTGTTGGCATTGCTTCCCGCCGGCCTTGCGTTTTTCGGGAGTCCATGGCAGAGTGGACGCACTCGCCGTTCATATTTGGACGCAAAATAAGGGTTTATCATGAAAAAAAACCTCCTCATCTTCCTCTGGGCACTCGCTCCCGTGGCGTTGCTCGCATACCACTACGGCCCCGGCCAAACTGGTCTGGCCCGTGAAGAAGCCAAGGCCAGCATTCAAGCCGCGCTCGATTTCGAGAAAAAGGAACAGTGGCAGCAGGCCATCGATGCCTACAACGAAGCCCTCGCCGCCCTACCCGAGGAGGAGACTGCCAAGCGGATGCAACTGCAGCTTGCCCGGGCCAACGCGCGCATTTACGTCGGCGAACTGCCCGAGGCGATGTTCGCGATGGAGCACCTGCTCGACGAGGCCGCCAAGGGCGACGACAAGAAACTCGAAAACAAGGTCCGCGCCTCACTCGCCAGCGCCCAATATTACACCGGCTGGCTGATGCGGCTGGAACTGGCCGAGAAGGAGGAATGGATGGAGCCCGTCGAGAAAGCCCGCCAAAACTTCCGCCTGCTCGCCGAGCAATCCGCCAAGACAGATGCCAAGGCATCCGAGGAACACCAAAAGAATCTCGAGGCCGTCGTTCGCCTCGCCCGGATGGATCTCTCCGAGTTGCAGGCGCTGCCGCTCCCCAAGAAATGTCAGGGCTGCAAAAACGTCTGCTCCAAGTGCCGGGGCCAAAAGAAGAGCAACAAGCCGAAGCAGGGTAAAAAGAAGGAGGACGCCCGCGGAGCGAGCGTCGGCCAGCGCCCCGACGGCACCGGCTCATGATCGCCCGCTGATGATTTCAATCTAAACAAAAAGAAGCCGACACATGTCGGCTCTTTTTTACTCAACAGACCTGTTTGCCATGAACCTCCGCAATCTTTGTTCCCTGTTCGTTTTATTTTCGTTGAGCGACTTTGCGCTTGGCCAAGCGCCGCCGGCCAAGCCGGCTCCCGCGATCAAAATCACTCCGGCCGTCAGAACCGTTCCGGCCAAGCCGTTGCCGGCGAATGCCAAACTACCGCCCAGCACGGCACCTGTGCCAGCCATCCCGGCCAAGCCGGATGCCCGGCCAAGCGCACCGGCAAACCCCAAGCCAAGTGCACCACCTCAAGCCAAGCCGGATGGAGCCCCCGTGGAACCTGCAAAATCGCCGCGCGATCTATTGCACGACGCATTGAAGGCGGTGAAGTTCGACCGGACACCGGACGGTATCCTCAACGCAATCGATGCCCTTTCCCAAAAGCCCAAGCCGGAGAAGGACAAAAACAAGGTGATCTCGGAACGCTTCCGGCTCCTCGCCAACGCCGGCCGCTGGAGTGAACTGGGCCGCTACATCAAGTCACTGCCCCACAATCAAACGGCCGAGACTGCCTACC
>JAPPPH010000394.1 GCA_028817635.1 Verrucomicrobiales bacterium
CCACAAGCATGAAGAAACTCAGTCGAACCCCATTCCATTTTCCATTGACCGGCTTGACTGGCTCGAGGGGAGTTGGGCGGGACCGATTTCCGGCGGAGTATTGGAGGAAAAATGGCTTCATCCAAAGGCAAACACCATGGCGGCCATCGTGAGGTTGACGAAGGGTGATCAGACGGAATTTGTTGAGTTGATCAAAATTGAACAAGTTGGGGATACACTGGAGCTGAGACTGCGCCTTTTCGATTCGGAACTGAAACCGCGCCTGACCGAACCGCGTGTGCATCGAGCGACCACCCAAAGCCCAAACAGTGTCACGTTCCGCGGGGTATCACCCAACGCCCATCAACTATTACATTACGAACTAACCGCTCCCGGCCGGTTTCTCATCCGTCTCGAAACCAAGGATGGGGAAAAAGCTGAAATTGTTCTAACCCCAACAAAACCTTAACCCTCCCCTTGATCGAAGGGGAGCGCACGCGCCCGGCGAGCCGCCGGCCACCACACGCCGCTGGCGTGTGCTCCCTAATGATCCTGCCCACCATCCCTGATCGAAGCCGGAGGCTGAACGAAATCACCCTCAGCCCAGCCACGCACCGCCCGCTTGGCCAAGCGCTTGGGCAAATATCCTTTATTTTTTCGGATTAGTCCTTAGAGTTCCGCGCCGTTTGACCCGGTGGGCAGCTCCCCTTTTCAGCCCGCCAAACCCGGTCATACCAAGGATTTATGAGTAACTATTCACAGGAAGCCTGGAAGGCTCAACAGGATCGGAACGATCAACTGATTGCGGATTCGAAGTTTATGCGCCCAAGCGTTACATCGCAGGTGCTGCCGCTGAGCATTGACATCGCCGGCACCGACGCGCTTGGTGAGAATCAGATCGCCACACTGCAGGCGCTCGAAATCGAGGCCGCCCGGATTTCTATCTCCTCTCTCGCATCGCTCGCCACCATCGGCGAACTCGATCACCTCGGCGGCGGGCTCGACCTGATCCCCAGCCTGATGCTCACCCTCGCCGCAACGGATTACGAGAAGGTGCAGTACACGATCGAAAACGCCCATGCCAGCATCGGCTACTACGCCTCGTTGGCAGCGCTTGGCTACGTGGATCGTGACTCGGTGGTCCACAAATTTCGCCGCGGACTCGATATCCCCGGCCACGTCTCATGGGTGCCGGGGGGCACGCAACTCAACGGCGGCCGCCTTGGCGTGATGATTCCGGTCGCCGCCGGTCAGGCGATGGGCATGCGTGCGCGCGACCCGCAGTCGTGGGTGGTCTGTCACTGCGGCGACGCCGGCTGGATCGCTGGCCAGGCGCTGAACGGTTTCAATGCCGCCGACATCGGCAATCTGCCGCTGACGTTTGTCATGCAGCGCAACGGCATCCAGTTGTCCGACTCAAATAAAAACGTGATGGACAAGGATCCCCGCCCGATGGTCGAGGCGATGGGTGTTGAAATCATCGAGTTGAACGCGCTGTTTGACACCGCCGAAATGTACAAGGCCTACAAACACGCCCACAGCCGCGCGATGGAGGGCCGCCCGACGATGATCTTCCCGACTGGCTACAGTTCGTCCGACGGGGAGAAAGTCGACTTCAACTGGCTGGCCAACCGCTTCGACATCGTTGCCGAGGTCGAGGCCATCACCGGCAAGAACGGCGTCTCGATGGATCAGGAAATCTGGGTGCCCGGCTCGTTGATGAGCTACCGAGACATCGTGCCGATGCTCGAGTGTGTGCTGCTCGTAAACGATCTGCCCGGCGGCGTCGATCACCACGACGGCCACATGAAGGGCCGCGACGAGGCCGAGGTGCTGGGCAATGTGATGCTCACCCGCGACGAGGCCCAGCAGGCTGCGTTTGACGAAATTTCCGGGGCGGCCAAAGTCGAGGTGACCACCCACGCACGCCCCGCCGCCGGCACAGCCAACCTCACTCTCAACGCCGAGCAGTTGGCCGAAATCTCCCTTCCGGAGGCCGGTAAAAAGACCAGCGCCCGCGCCGGGTCCGAGGCCGGTTACGCCGCCGTGGCCAAGGCGCATCCGAACGATACCTTCATCGTGAGCTGCGACCTCAACCCGTCGACCAAGCTCGGCAAGGCCGCCGCGCAGGTGCCCGCGCAAAACCAGATCGAGCTGAGCATCGAGGAACAGGCCGCCCTGCTCGTGGCCGACGGCCTCGCGATGAGCTCGTACAAGCCGCAGGTCAACGTGGTCTCCACATTCTCCGCGTTCTTCGAGGGCATTGCCCGCGAAGGCCTCGAGTTGTGGCGCTACCAGCGAAATCTCAACGGCGTCAACGAGGGCCTCAACGTCATTATGCACATGAGCCATGTCGGCGCCTGCACCGGCCGCGACCATTTCTCCGGCTGGAGCCTCGACTGGGTCACGCTGGCCATCGGTTACCTACCGTACGTCGATCGTTTTTATGCACCGGCTGACGCCCGTGGCGCATTCGTTGCGGTGAAGGATGCCTGCGCCCGTTACGGAGCGCACATCGTCGCCATCCCGCGCGACAATCTTCTCGTGCTATCCGATGAAAGCGGCAACGCACTTTACAACCCCGACAGCGAGTGGGAAGCCGTCACGCCGCTCCGGAAACACGACGGCGCCAAGACCGCCATCCTCGCGCTGGGTGCCACGGCCGGTATCGCACAGGACGCTGCCGAGCAACTCGGAGGCTCCGCAGACGTTTACGTGGTGAATGGCCTGCCACTGCCGGACGGTTTTCTAGCGGACATTTTCGAAAAATACGACGGTGTCGTGACCGCCGAGGATGGCATCATCGGCACCCGCTGCACCGGCGTTCGCGGCTTTGCCGGATTGGTTCTCTCCGCGGCGAGCGACAGCGGCACGAAGACCGAGCACGTCGGGATCGTCGACCCGCGCATCGCCCCGTCCGAGGGGCACCACGAAGTGTGGGAACACTTCGGCATCACCTCCGATGCCATCGTGGCCGCCGTGAAATCACTGGCCTGATCAGAACAAACTCACCTTCGCACCCGCTTGGCCGCTTGGCTAAGCGGGTGTTTTTTTGACCAAGCGCTCGGACAAGCTCGGACAAAAAAAAGGCCGGTTTCCAAATGAAAACCGGCCTTTTCAGAAAATGGTGGTAGGAGCAGGACTCGAACCTGCGAAGGCATAGCCAGCTGATTTACAGTCAGCCCCGTTTGACCACTTCGGTATCCTACCTCCCCTTAAGGGCGCGCGGATTACGCCAAATTGTGACGCGCTTGTCAAACCCCCAATCCGAACTTATCGTCTGCGCCCATGTTTGACGCACTCAGCGAAAAACTTCAGAAAACTTTCAAGAACCTGCGCGGTCTCGGAAAGATCTCCGAGAGCAACGTCGCCGAATCGTTGCGCGAGGTTCGCATGGCACTGCTCGATGCCGACGTCAACTTCAAGGTCGCCAAGCAGTTCATCGCCCGAGTCAAGGAAAAGGCCCTCGGCGAGGAGGTCATCGCCAGCATTCAGCCGGGCCAGCAGATCGTCAAAATAATCAATGACGAACTGGTCGGCCTGCTTGGCGCAGAGCGGAGCGAACTGGACCTCCCCCGGGGCTTTGCCCAGCCGCTCGCCATGATGATGTGCGGTCTTCATGGCGCCGGTAAAACCACCTCCAGCGGCAAACTGGCTCGCCTACTTGCGGCCGAAGACCGCAAGCCCCTTCTGGTCGGCGCCGACGTCTATCGACCGGCCGCCATGGATCAGCTCGAGACGCTGGCCAAGCAGCTCGACCTCCCTTGCTTCCTGATGCGCGGTGAGAAGGACGTCAATAAGATCGCCGACGCGGCGATGGCCAAGGCCAAGGAGGACGGCATCGACGTGGTCATCTTCGACACCGCCGGCCGGCTGCAGATCGACGAGCCGCTGGTACAGGAACTTGTCCGCCTACGTGACCGGGTTGAGCCGCGCGAGATTCTGCTCGTGCTAGACGCCGCCACCGGACAGGAGGCCGTCAGCGTGGCCACGCACTTCGACGAAGCGCTTGGCATCACCGGCGCGATCCTCACCAAGCTCGACGGCGACGCCCGCGGTGGTGCGGCGTTAAGCTTCCGCGAGGTCACCGGCAAGCCGATCAAGTTCGCCGGCATCGGCGAAAAGCTCGAAGACTTCGAGCCGTTCCACCCCGACCGGATGGCATCACGCATCCTCGGCATGGGCGATGTGGTCAGCCTCGTTGAAAAGGCAGCCGAGGCCGTCGACGAGGAAGCCGCCCGCAAGCTCGAGGAGCGGATGAAAAAGGGGCAGTTCACGCTCGAGGACTTCCTCGAGCAATTGCGCCAACTCAAGAAACTCGGTCCACTCGAAAGTATCATCGACATGCTGCCCGGTGCCGGTAACGCCGTGAAAGGAGCCGACCTCGCCAAGGGCGAATCGGAATTCCGCCAGATGGAGGCCATGATTTGCAGCATGACACTCGAAGAGCGCCGCAACCCGTCCATCCTCAACGCACGCCGCCGCCGCCGCATCGCCGCTGGCAGCGGTACCACCGTTGCGGGGTTGAACAGTCTGCTCAAGCGTTTTGGCCAAATGCAGCAGATGATGAAGAAGATGGGGAAATTCCAAAAAATGATGACCAAGATGGGCGGTGGAATGGGCGCGATGCCCGGCATGAGCAAGCTACTCGGCCGCTGAGTTTCCGCCCTTGGCCAAGCGACCGTTTGGCGACTCCACCTGCCACTGCCCCCCGGGGCGAATCACAATCTCCACACCCCCATCCTTCAGAGTGTTGAACAGCGGCACATTCCGCTTGGCCAAGCGCTCCAGCAACTCGACAGAAGGAAT
>JAPPPH010000209.1 GCA_028817635.1 Verrucomicrobiales bacterium
GCATATCTCTGCATAGGTTGATGAGAAGAAAAAAACAGAAAACGCTTGATGTCTTTTAGGAAAAACATCATTTTCCCGCCTCCTTTCGGGGAAAAGCCAGTTTAGCTCAGTTGGTAGAGCACTCGATTTGTAATCGAACGGTCGTCAGTTCGAATCTGACAACTGGCTCCACTTTCCTCCCCTCCCCTTTTTCCACTCAATCACCGGTGAGTTTTCGCTGTGGATTATCCGCCCTTAAACTCAGCAGCGCGAGGAGCGTCGGAACGAACACGCTGGCAATAAGGATGCCGCGATAACTCCCGCTGAACTGCTGGCACAAGCCAAAGGCCAATGGCCCCAGTCCACTCGCAATCACCATCGCCGACATGTTCACGCCGCTGATCGCCCCGAGGTGCAGTCGCCCGTAAAAGCGCGGGAACACAATCCCGGTCAGGCTCACGAATCCGCCACTCGCAATGCCGTTGCCGATAACGTACGCCGGCACGCCTCCCGATTTGTCGAGAAACAGCATCCCCAACGTGGCCGACAGGCAACCGAGGTTCATCACAAGCAGCAGCCACTTCAGGCGCAGCCGCGCATTGATCGCCCCGAAGATCAGGTTTGTCACCACGCTCATCGCCGCGATGGGAACGAAGAGCGACAGGATTCTCTCGTCCGCAAACTGGTACTCTGATGCCAGCGACAAAATGTGAAACGTGAACGCCGTGGCATACAGGCCGTAAAAAGAGAACGTCAAATTGAACACCCAGAAGGAGTAATCCCGCAGCGCCTCTCCCCGGGTGAACTCCCTGTGAATGTGCATGTCGGGATTGACGACTCCCGAGGAGGCGACCCTGCCGCCATCCATTTCCAATCCGTCCTCCTCCGGTGTGTCACGAAACAACAGCCATGCAAGCGGCCCCATGATGACGAGCGTGGCCACACCCATCCGAAGCCAGGCACCGTCGTAGCCGTAACGGTCGATCAACCAATCCAGTCCACGCGGCGCAAACGAGTAGCTGAACGAAACCAGCACCCCGCTGATGGCCAGCGCCAACCCGCGCCTGTGATCAAACCATTTGCCGATCACATTGCGGCAGGTCATCGACAACACTCCCTGTGCCGCGGCGCGGATCATGTAAAATCCAAGTCCAATAACAACAAACGCCGCGACCGCCGCCGGCAGCGCTTGGCCAAGCGCTTGGCTGATCACCCCGCACTTGGCCAGGTAAAACAAAACAAAGCCGGTCGCCAACACCGAGGCCACCGCCATCCGGCGTTCCCCCCAGCGGTCCAGCACCCGTCCCAGCCACGGCAATGTCAGCCCGCTGGCCACCGTCCCCAGGCAATAGGCGAGGCTCAACTGCACGCGCGACAGACCAAGTTCCTCGATCAGCACATCGGTGAAGACGCTGAACCCCATCGTTTGGCCGGGGATGCTGAAGATCGAGCCGATGGTCGCCGCAAAGACGATCACCCACCCGTAAAAAAACGGAAACCGGCTCGGCGCAAACGGCGTCCGGACGCCCCAGAATCCATCCGGTTTTTTCGTGAAACGAGGCTCAGTCACTCAGCCGCCTTCCCGCCCGGCAACGGCACCTGCCCTTCCCCCCGCAAATACGAAACCAAGTCGCGCAACTCCTGATCGGAAAACGTCAGCACCAGTCCCTCCGGCATCATCGAGAAATTCTGCGGCTCAATCGCAGCCACGTCGCGCTTGGCCACAGACAACACCTCGGCCGGCGTCGCCACGGTGATCGTCTGCCCTTCGCGACTGCGGATCACCCCCACCAGCACGCGGTCGTCTTTCATCCGCACAATCGTCGTTCGGGAGTCGTTCGGGATCTCCGCGTTGGGGTCGACGATATTCGAGATGATGTAGTGCAGGTTTCGCCGATCCGATCCGGTGATGTCCGGCCCGATCGTGCCGCCCACCCCGTACAACTTGTGACACTGCACACAGGCCCGGTTGAACAGCGCCCTGCCCTTCGACAAGTTATTCGGCACGTTCGTCCGCAGTTCCGCGATGCGTTTGTATTTTTCGATCTCCTTCAGCTTGGCCTCCGGTGTGGAACGGCTCACGCCCCAGTGTCGCTCGATCTTTTGGTTCAAAGATTCGTCGTTCAGCGCCCGCAACTGACGCACCACATCGGCCGACAGCGCCTTCGCCGGGATCGTCTTCTTCTCCACGGCCGCCATCAGTGCCAAGGCATACGATCGTCGCGAGGCCAATGTCGCCAACGCGTCCCGCTTGGCCTCCGGTTTCATCCTCGAAAAATGTGAAACAATCGCCTCCGGCGCCCCGGCCACATCGAATGCCGCCAGTCCGCGAATCGCCGACCGCTGCATCTCGGCATCATCCAGCAGGCCAAGCAGCACCGGAGGCAGTTTCGCATCCCGGGCCTCGACCAACGCCTCCAACGCACGTTCGCGCTTGGCCAAGCCGACCGATGCATCCGTCAATCGCGCCCGTAAATCATCCAGCGCCGCTTGGCTGCCGAATTTGAGTGAAAGCGACAGGGCCATTTCACGCACCTCGGCATTCGGGCTCTTGGCCAAGCGCTTGGCCAAGTCGGCCCAACCCTTCGGCTCCGGCACATCCCGCTGTCCCTTCAACGCCGCAGCGATGCCCTTCAGAATATCCAGTTGAAACTGAGCCTCCTCCGACACCCCCAACACCTCAATCACCGGCTCAAGCGAACCGGCGTCCTGAGCCCGGCAAGGCAGCACAACCAATAGAAGGCCAAGAGCTGTAACTGGAATGAGATTCATTAGATTAGCGGTGGCCGTCTTGCGCCATGCCAAATTTGGAGGATTTCAACTGTATTGTGTTCAGCGTGATATTGATAAAACAGAAGGTACGGATTGACTACCAACTTATGAAGGGAATAACAGGTGCGACGACCAAACAACTTTCCCAATTCAGGCTGCCTTTCGAGTAACTTGATTTTCGAAAGAACCCGATTTCCCATCCGGCTTGCCGCAAGGGGATCATCCCGGCGAATGAATGCCACGATCGAGTTTAACTCGTCGAGGGCTTCGGTTGTCCAAAGGATCCGACAGTCCATTGCGCCATCATTTTTTCAACCTCTTCATGAGGGACCACATCCCCGCGCTCGATTGACTCCATCCCTTTGCTGATGGCCGCCATGCAACTAAGAGTTTCCGTAATCTCCTCCAAACTGGCTCCGTCGGGTATTTTCTGGATGACATCCAACGCCCATTGTTTGTCGCTCATGGAAAAACCTTAAACAACCCTCCCTGATTCGCAACCCTCATTGTTTCTCAGCCATTCGGCGGGTGATGAATTGGCGGAGCTTGGGAATCTTGCAGGCGACCAGAAGTTGAACAGCCTGTTTTGAATCGGCCGCCACGACCGGCTCGGTGGCGTACCAGTACATGAGCGGCAGGTTTGGATCGTCCGCATCCTCCCCGTGAGCGAGCAATGCCCGAAGCAGTGGAGTGCGCAACTTGACCTCCACGCGCTGGGCTGCGCTGGCAAGATACAACCGGACAAGCGGCGATTTTTCCTTTTGAGCCATCTCAGCCAACAGGGTCACGCCAGCCTCGGTGAGCCGGGTGTCATTCATCAGCAGTTGAATTGCCCACGAACGCACATGCTCGTCTTTGTCCTCAAACAAACCGATCAGGTCATCCGATTCGATGCCCTCGGAGACATACGATGCCCAGAGTGCACGGAGCCGTTTGGGAACGCTCCCATGATCGGCCAGTTGTTTCGTTAGTGCGACGTCGGCCTCGTGAAACCAGTTTTTCCGATGGCTACGCCAGGCGGCGTGGTTCTTTTCCGGGTCCGGTGAAAATGGACTCCAGATTTTGCGCGAGTAGTCCAACCGCTCATGCAGCACACGTCTGGCGTGGCGAACAAACCAGTCGTTGTCGTGCAGTTGCAGTTTCGCCAATTCGATGTTTTTCAATTTACCAATGTCACCCTTCCACGGCTTCGGTTTGCCGTGGGTAATCTTGAAAATACGTCCGGTGTGTTTGCGGGTGTTCCGGGTATGATGACATTCGCCCGTATCCGAGAAGTCGCTCACGTACACTCCGCCGTCAGGCCCGTAGGCGAGTGATACCCCGACGAACCACGGATCGACCGATCGCACCACATCCGGGGCATGGCTGGCGGTATAACCGCTTCCCCTCCGGGTAAACCGGTCGTGATTGATACGGCGTCCGTGGATGTTGTTCATGAACACACCCCCCCGGTATTCGTCCGGCCAGTTGTCACCGAGATAGACCATCGTGCCGCAATGCGCGTGGCCGCCACCTACCAAATCCTCCTCCGGTGTACCGATGCCGGCGCGGATGGTTTTCGTGTTCGAATAGTGCAGGTGATCCGCGATCGTCTCGATGCGTTCATAGGCGTATCTACCAGTGGGTCGATTGCGGCCCGGCGCATAAAAAGCGCCTTGGATGACGTGGAACAGATGTGGGTTAACGCAGTTGCAGATGAAGGCGTGGCCGTAGTCGTTCCAGTCGATACCCCACGGGTTTGTCGTGCCCACCACGAACGATTCCCACTCGTGACGCACGGGATGATACCTCCACACCCCGCCCTCGAGTCGGCGGCGTTCCGCTTTGGGCGTGCCCGGTTTTCCTGGCAGCGACCAGTTGGTGACGCCGTGCGTACCGTACAACCAGCCGTCCGGCCCCCAGGCGAATCCATTGGCGATGTTGTGGGCGTTGGCGTGTGTGCCAAACCCATCCAGCAGCACCTTCGGTTCTCCGTCCGGCACGCCGTCGTAATCCTCGTCCGGGATGAAATAAAAGTTTGGGATCGACATC
>JAPPPH010000271.1 GCA_028817635.1 Verrucomicrobiales bacterium
TTGCTGTTGCAGGGAATGACCGACATCGACCCTAGGACGGCGTTCGTGGCGGGGGTAATTTTACTGGCGGTGATCATGCTGGTGTACGAAACGCTGGGCGGCTTTCGGGCGGTGGCTTGGACGGACATGATTCAGGGCGGCATCCTGATGGTCGGGTTCGTGATCCTGCTGTTCGTCGTGCTCGACCACTTTGGCGGGCTGGGAAAAAGTTACGAGCTACTGAGCGCTACCGAGCCGGAAAAGGTGGCCGTGCCGGATGCGCGCACGAACCTCCGATGGTTCAGCTACATCATCGTCGTGGGGCTGGGCGGCGCTCTGTATCCGCAGGCGATCCAGCGCATTTACGCCGCACGCAGCCAGCGGGTGCTCCGCAACGGCGTGGCCACGATGGCGTTCCTGCCACTGACGGCGTCGCTGATCGCGGTACTGGTCGGTGTCACGGCGGCCGCTTCGATGGAACCGTCACTGGCTTCACTAACCAATGCCGAGTCGGATCGGGTATTCAGTGAAGTCTGCCGGATTGTGATGGAAAAATCGGTTCTTCACAAATGGCTGATTGTAGTGCTGCTCGCTGCCGTGCTCGCGGCGCTGATGTCCACCGCCGACTCGGTGTTGCTGTCAGTCTCATCGATGCTGACCAAGGACATTTACCATCGGCAGATCAACCCGGACGCGAGCGACGCGCGGCTGACGATGATCGGCAAATCGACCTCGTGGGTCGTAGTCGCCATCATGGCCAGCATGGCGATCTACCTGAACTCACTCGAAAACAAGCCAACGCTGGTCAAGCTGATGGACATGAAGTTCGACATGCTGATGCAACTCGCACCCGGCTTCATCCTCGGCGCGTATTGGCGCGGCATGAAATCCAACGCGCCGTTTTGGGGACTCGTATGCGGTCTCGTGACCATCTTTGCACTCTACCCGTTTGGTACACTGGTGAACTGGGGCGTGCACGCCGGCATCTTCGGTTTGGCGGTCAACCTGTTGGTCGTCTGCATCATCTCGGCGCCTGGCTCAAGGAAGGCGATCCCGTCTCAGTAATCCCACACACTGGTGCATTTTTGTCCCAAGCGCTTGGCCAATTTCAATTGCGAGGGAGACGGATTCCGTCAACACTGCCGCCCGAATGAATCGACTGTGCAGTTGGCTGCTCCTGCTTGGCCTGTGCGTCGGCGTGGCAGCCGATGAGTACAAGTACGACCGTACGCGCAACATCGTCTACAAGGAGATCGACGGCGAATCGCTCAAGCTCGACGTCTACGTCCCGAAAGGCGAAGGGCCGTTCCCGGCGGTGGTCGTCGTACACGGCGGCGCGTGGCGTTTTGGCTCGAAGGGACAGTTGGCCATGTACGCGCGGGATCTGGCCAGGCGCGGCTACGTTTCGTTCGCTATTAACTACCGGCTCGCCCCCAAGCACAAAAGCCCGGCACAAACCGAGGACTGCCGCGACGCCGTCCGCTGGGTTCGCCAAAACGGACACAAATACAAAGCCGACGCGAAGCGCATCGGAGCCATGGGCTACTCCGCAGGCGGACACCTCGTCTCGATGCTGGCCACCACCGGCCTGAGCAAGGCGGATGATCCGAAGGGTGTCGGCACAAAAATCGTGGCCGCCGTGGCCGGCGGTGCGCCGACCGATTTTCGCACGGTTCGTGAAAACTCCCGCTCGCTCGCCTACTGGTTTGGCGGCAAGCGCTCGGAAAAACCGGAAGCCTACGCCGCCGATTCCCCCAACGCGTTCGTCGACAAAAACGACTCGCCGATTTTCTTTTACAACGGCTCGATCGATGCGCTCGTGCACCCGAAAGAACATCCAACGGTGGGTTTCCTCGGGCCGACCGCGCTGCACGAGTCGCTCAAGGCCGCCGGCGTGGATACCGGCCTATACATCGCCAAAGGCGCTGGCCACCTCGCGATGGTGCTCAACAAAAAGGCACAGAACGCCGGCTACGCATTCCTCGACAAACACCTCAAGCCGTCAAACATGCTGCGCGTCTTTTGGCTCGCCGGCCAGTCAAACATGCAGGGCCAGGGCGTTGTCGATTTTGATCATCCCAAGCATTACAACGGCGGCAGGGGTATTCTCAAAAACGTGATGAAGACCTCCGAGCACGCCGACCGCTACAGGCACATCGTCGACGCCAACGGCGACTGGATCGTGCGGGACGACGTGTTCGTCCGTTACCAGACCAAGGAGGAACTCAAGACCGGCGGCCTGTCGATCGGCTTCACCGGCTACGGCGGCAAACACCACATCGGGCCGGAGTTTCAACTGGGCCATCTCGTCGGCGACGCGTACGACGAACCGGTGCTGCTCATCAAGACCGCCTGGGGAGGCAAGAGTATTCACAAGGATTTCCGGCCACCCAGCGCCGGCGGAACCACCGGCGAATTCTACACCAAAATGCTGGCCGAATACCGCGAGGCCTTGGCTAAGCTGGGCGGCGAGTTTCCGCACTTGGCCAAGCGCCAACCGGAGTTGGGCGGCTTTGTCTGGTTTCAGGGTTGGAACGACATGTTCAACGACGATGCCCTCAACAATTATCAGGCAAACCTCGTGCATCTCATCAACGACATCCGCAAAGAGGTCGGGCAACCGGATCTGCCGGTGGTGATCGGTGAACTTGGCAACGACGGCCCCAAAGCCGGTAAATCGATGCTCGCCATTCGCGCCGCACAAAAGGCCGCCGCCAAGGCGCTTGGCCCGAACACCGCGTTCGTGCCCACCACACAATTCGCCCGGCCGGCCAAGGAGTCGCCCAATGTCACCCACGGGCACCACTGGTACGGCAACGCCGAGAGCTATTTCCTCATCGGCGACGCGCTTGGCCAAGCGCTGCTCAAGCTAAACGACAAATAATTTCATGTTCAAAAAAATCAAACAAACCGCACTCATCACCGCCATCGCCCTCGGGGCGCTTGGCCAAGCGATAGCCGAGGAGAAGGAGAAAAAGTTTTACGATCCGGTTCCAAAGAAACTTGAAGGCTGGACGATCAAGGTGGACCCCAAGCTGCTCAAGAAGGAGCATCGGGATTTCAAGAAAGACGTCTTCAAGGCACTGGCCAACCATCTGCAGCGCATCAAGTACATTCTCCCCGAGGCCAAGGTGAAGGATCTGCAAAAACTCCCGATCTGGCTCGACTACCATTACGAACCGCTCAGTTCCATGCAGTATCACCCGGGCGCAACATGGCTCCGCGCCAACCGGCACGACCCTCGGCTCGTCAAGCATGTGCACATCCCCCGCGCCAAGGCATTGCTCAGCCGTGGCCAATGGGCCAAGCACCCCTACGTCATTCTACACGAACTCGCCCACGCCTATCACGATCAGGTACTTGAGGGCGGTTTCAAAAACAAGCCGGTCGCCGACGCCTACAACGAAATCAAGAAAAACGGCAGTTACGACAAGGTGCTACTCTACACCGGCCGCACCGTGAAGCATTACGCGCTCACCACCCCGATGGAGTATTTCGCCGAGAGCACCGAGGCGTACCTCGGCGTGAACGATTTTTACCCCTTCGTCCGCGCCGAGCTAAAAGAACACGACCCCCGGATGTTCGAAATCCAGAAGAAAATCTGGGGCGAGGTAAAGTAGCAAAATCGTCTCGCGCTTGGTTTGCGCTGGAGGGACGAGCCCGCGAGTCCGCAACTTATCACCACCGTCTGGCCCCAAGCTCTATGGGTGAAACGGCGGAGCCTCGGACTGCCGCTCACCGTCGATCACTTCGCCGACGAACTTGGCCAAGCGCTCGGTGACCCGCTCGAACCACTCCGCCCCCTGCTCCGCCGTGGCCAAGCCGGGGTTCGGGTCGGCCTGATCGGCCACCGCGTCGGCGCGCACGTTCTCGGGGAACTTGGCCAAGGCGATGGCAGTCTCGAATTCCTGAGCGTGCCCCGGCAGGTCGTCCGGCATCCGCTTGCCTCCCTGCAGTAGTTCGTCGGCGTCCGCTTGGCCAAGCGTATCCCAGTACGAGAGGAAGTGCAGGTTCACGCCCTCGAACCGTCGCAGGAATTGATCCCACGTGCCGCGCACCGGCTCGATGTTTCCGCCGTGCCCGTTGACGACGATGATGTTCTTGAACCCGGCGCGCGCCATGCTGTCGATCATGTCACCCAGCACGGCAAGGAAGGTGCCGGGACTGAGCGTCAGCGTACCGGGATGCCGCATGTGATGCTCACTGATCCCGCACATCAACCCCTCGGCAACGAGGACTCGCGGGGCCAACTGCTCCGCCACGGCCCGGGTGACGAGCCCAACGCTGCGCCAATCGTGCTCCATCGCCATGTGCTCAAGGTGTTGCTCGATCGCCGCCACCGGGATGAGGCAACCGGCCAATTCGCCGGACGCCATTCGCTCGCGAAACTCGCGGCGGGTGAGTTTGCCAAGGTGAATTTCCGGTTCGAATGCGCTCATGAGTTCGCCTCGCGTTTCAGTTCTTTGGCGATCAGGTAACAACTGACCGCCGCCCAGCACCAGGCCAGCACCAACATGCCCAAGCCGATTGTGCCCGGGATGATCAATGACTTGTTTTCCTGCAAAAACACTTTCGGATCCAGCGGTTGATTGGAGTCCATGCCGTGAAACGCGAAGTTGAATAGAACCAAAATCAGGCAAAGCGTGAGCAACCCACCGACCAGCGCCATCGTGGCCTGAATGCCACCGGAGATTCTGCGACCTGCGAGCAACGTCCCCAGCCCGGGCCACGCCAGGAGATTGACCCCGGTGACACCCCAGAAGTTGACTGGCTTTTTTTCGCTCACGTGTGGAC
>JAPPPH010000375.1 GCA_028817635.1 Verrucomicrobiales bacterium
GGCCGTGCCGGACATGGTGCAAAAGGCGAAGGAAGCCCTCTCCATCGGGATCACCGAGCTGCACATCGTCGGCGGTCTGCATCCGTCTTTGCCGTACAGCTACTACACCGACATGGTGCGCGAACTGAAAGCGGTGGACGAACGGCTGCAGCTCAAATGCTTCACCGCGATCGAGATCATGCACCTCGCCTGGCTTACGAAAAAATCGGTGGCCGAAGTGCTGGAGGAACTCAAGTCGCTTGGGCTGGATTCGTTGACAGGCGGCGGGGCGGAGATTTTTCAACAGGAAGTGCGCGACCGGATCGCCCGGGGCAAGGAAACCGCCGAGGAATATCTTGATGTCCACCGCACCTGGCATCGGCTGGGCGGCCACAGCACCTGTACGAGGGTGATCGGCCATCTCGAGACGATGGCGGACCGGGTGGATCACATGCGGCAGTTGCGTGAGTTGCAGGATGAGACCGGAGGCTTCACCGGTTTTATTCCGCTACCGTACCAGCCGGAGAACAACGAGATCCCGGTCAAGCATCCGCCCACTGGTTTTGATTCCCTCCGCACGCTGGCGGTGGCGAGGCTGTACTTGGATAACTTTGATCACATTACTGCGTACTGGGTCGGTCTGGGGATGAATCTCGCGCAGGTGGCGCTCAACTACGGTGCGGACGACGTGCATGGCACGATCATTGAGGAAAAGATTTTTCACATGGCCGGTGCCGGCAGTCCGCAGTTGCAGACCGAGACGGAAATGATCCGGGCGATTCGC
Organism: Verrucomicrobiales bacterium; assembly: GCA_028817635.1. Taxonomy (GTDB): domain Bacteria; phylum Verrucomicrobiota; class Verrucomicrobiia; order Limisphaerales; family UBA1096; genus UBA1096. Next base: position 764 of record JAPPPH010000375.1, read on the forward strand.
GAGGCGGGCCGGGTGCCGGTGCAGCGTGACACATTCTATCGGCCGATCCGCGAATGGCAGGAGGAGGCGTTGGCCACGGCCTGACATGGACGCCGCGGAAACCAAGCGCTTGGCCAAGCGCATCGGCTCAGTGCCGTACCTGAATTCGGCTCCGCTCACCTACGGGCTGGAAAGCGAAACCGAGTTCCTGCCGCCCAGCCGGTTGGCCAAGCGGCTGCGAGCCGGTGAGTTTGACGCCGGCTTGGTCAGTCTCACCGAAGTGCTGCACCACGACCTGTATGACATCCTCGACGGTGTGGCGGTGGCCAGCGACGGCCCGGTGAAGAGCGTTTTTCTCGCCCACAAAAAACCGCTCGCCGAGACGGAGGTCATTCATTGTGACACCGCCTCGTTGTCCAGCGTGAACCTGCTGAAGGTCATCCTTGCGTACCGCGGCTTGTCGCCTCGCCTCGAGCCGTTCGGGGACTACGCCCGGGCGGCGGGGCAGGAAGCCGTGCTGCTGATTGGGAATCCCGGCATCGAGTTTTTGCGGCAACCGCATGAGCATCAAATTCTCGACCTTGGCCAGGCGTGGCAGGATGCGACCGGCCTGCCGTTTGTTTTTGCGGTGTGGGCGATTCGTCGCGACTGCAGCGATCCGGCGCTTGGCCAAAAGCTGTTGCAGGCCAAGCGCGATGGCCAAGCGCACCTCGACGAGATCATCGCCAATCACGGCGAGTTCTATGCCGAGTTGCGCAACGCTTATCTCCGGGAACACATTCGTTTTGATTTGGGCGAACCAGAGAAACGGGGCATCGCGGAATTTGTCCGCCGCCTCCGCGCCGTATCAACCGATCCGGTTTTCGATCCTCGATTCACCTCCTCCGAGTAACAGTCGCGCTTGGCCTAGCGCGAAAACAGTTTGGGAGAACTGTTCGGTTTGATAGGCTCACGCGCGTTGATGAAGAAGGTTTTCCTTTTTGCGTTATTGGTTGGCTCCGTGGGATGCGGCAGCGTGGGGCAGGTGTCGATTTCCGATCAGCGTTTGGTTTCAAAACCGAACATGCTGTTTTCGCAGAGTGGCGTGTTCGTCTATCAAAACCGGTTAATCGCACAGATCGAACCGGGCTCGGCCACGTCGGGCGGGGGACAGGCGGCCGGTTGCACCTCCTGCAAATAACCATGCGCTTGGCTGTATTCAGGCTGGTTTTCCTTGGTGCGATCCTCGTTGGCATGACTTCGGCATTGGCCCAGGCGCCGGCGTCGATCCCGCCGTTCACGCTGAAGAAATTTGAGAGCGACGAAACAGTTTCGCTCGACCAGTTCAGTGACGGCATCGTGGTTCTGGACTTTTTCGCCTACTGGTGTGTGCCGTGCCGCAAGGTCTCCACGGAGCTGGAGGAGCATGTGCAGCAGTATTACGCCGGAAAAAAAGGCAACCCGGCCGGCAAGCCGGTGCAGGTGCTTTCGCTGAACATCGAACAGGGCAGGGCGGCCCGGACGCGGCAGTACATACGGCAAACCGGCGCCAGCCTGGTTTTGGATGATGTCGATGGCAGGGTGTACAAGGCACTGGGTGGGCGGGGGATTCCGTACGTGATCGTTCTCGCGAAGGAGTCGGGCCAGTGGAATGTGCTCTACGCCCACGCCGGCTACGAGGGCGTAGATAAGATTCGCCAAGTCATCGATTCCGTGGGCGCGGCTGCCGGGCGATCGCCTACCGATGAGCCGGTTGTTTCGTTGCCGGCGACACACGCGGTGGAGATCGGCTCGGATGGATTGTGGTCAAACGACATCCTGCTGACCGACACGACGGCCACTCACATTTACATGCTTGGAAAAACGGAGTTCCGCACCTCGTACAGTTTCAGCACGCTGGAGGTGGACTACAATCCTGCTGAGGAGGCGTTCGTGTTTTGGCGTGAACCGGCGAATGTCACCGAGGAACGCCACACGCTGCAGGAGTCGATACAGCACTCGCTCACTCCGGCGCTGACGATGAACGGCTCGTTCGGTGGCTACGATGGTTTTCAGGACTATCGCTCGTTGTGGCTCAACGAGTTTTACCGGCAGGAATATCCGGCCGGCTACGAGGAGGCCAAACCGCGCGGCGCCAACATCGGTGCCGGCCTGCTCTGGGAGTACGCCCCGACCACGGCGTTTGCACAGGTTGACTATGCATGGCAGACCGACACCATCGCGCCCGGCTACGAGAAAAAACCATTTCTCCCGCTCGCCCGCGGCCGCAGCGAATTGGACACACACACCGTCAGCGTGACGCTGGAAAATATCCTGACCCCGACACTTCGCAGCCAAGCGATCGGGCTGGTCACGGACACGACCGGACGCGAACTGCGTTACGGGGGACAGGCATCGCTCAACTGGGCTCTGGCGGAAAACTGGGTGCTGCGCTCTACGGTCGGCTATTCCGAGGAAGCGCCGCGTTTCGAGGCGTGGTTTGTTGAGGAGACGCTCGAGACTGACATCGACGGTCGCTGGTTCTTCAGCCTGACCGGCCGATGGTACGAAGACACCGGCGAGATCGATGACTCGCTGCTCCTGTCCAGCGCGGCGCCGGAATTGGAGACGTGGCACGTCGGGCTCGGCATCCGATGGCAGGGCGAACACTCTGCATTGAAACTTTCCGGTGGGCCCTACTTCACGCGCTACGGTGCGCTTGGCCCGTTCACGGAGCCGTTTCAAAATCTTTATCGTGAGCGCGACTGGGGGATCGTGCAGCTCGCCTTTTCCCACCAGTTTTGACCGACACACCAACCAGCCGGGGCGAGTCGGGTGGAGGCCTGTTTCAGGCCAAGCTGTTCCGGGACTTCTCCGGCACGATGCTGTGGCAGGTGCTGGGCAAACTGTTTCAGGTCGTGGGCATGGTTTATGCCACGCGATGCCTCGGCCCGGACAATGTCGGCGTGTCCCGCACGATTATCACGCTGGCGATGACGCTGCAGTTGTGCCTCGCGTTTGGGCTGGACGCCGTTGCGGTGCGGCACGTGGCCAAGGGCTTGGCCAAGGCCGGCGAGATTGCTCCGGCAATCTTCACCTTTCGTTTTGCGCTTGGCCTGCTGGCGGCGGTGCTGTGGGCGACCGCCGTGTTGTTGAGCGACCTCAGAGGCGGGGAGAAGTGGGCATGGCTTATCGGCGCGCTGTTTCTGCTCGTCTGTTGCATGGACTACAGTTGGCTGTTTCAGGCGACGGAACAAATGCCGCGGGCCTCGCGTTTTCAACTGGTTTCTTCCGTGATGGCCAGCCTGTGGTTCGTCCTGTTTTTCGAAAGCGGGCAGGCCGTCGGTAGTGACCTCTACGTGCTACTGGTGGCCAACGCCGTGGTGGTGGGCACGGTCTGGTGGCGGATGTCCCGCGAACTTGGCTTTCGCTGCCTTAGCCCATCGCGCCTGGCTGCCGCGGGGAAACTGTTGCGCGAGGCATGGCTCATCTGGCTGTTCAACCTCGGCTACTACCTGCTGGCCAACATGGCGCAGGTGATGACGTTTTTCATCATCGGAAAGGAGTCCGGCGGACTGTTCGGCTCGGCGCAATATCTTGTGTTGGCGCTCCAGATGTTCCTGCACTATTTCGGCATCCTCATGGCGCCTCGCCTGATGGTTTGGCATAAGGCGAATCTGGCGATGTTTCGGCGCCGTGTTTTGTTCATCGCCGGCGGGGCGAGCGCGGTGGGATTGGTTGCCTTCGGTGTGCTGTGGGCGATCACGGATTGGCTTTATCCGCTACTCTTTGGCGAGGCATTTGCGAGTGCCGCAGGACTGTTGCCGTGGCTGGTGCTGGGCAAGTTTTTTGCCGTGGGCACGGCGATGTTCACCTGGGGATTGTGGGCGGAGCATCGTGACAATCTGCCGGTACTCTGCTGTCTGCCGTGCTGTGTGGTCTCCGGCGCACTCTATTTTGTGTTGTTACCCAAATACGGCAACGCCGCCTCCGCCTGGTTGACCCTCGGCGCCGAGACTGCACTGCTCATCGCCTCCGCAACCGCCTTCCTCATCGCCATTCGGCGG
>JAPPPH010000056.1 GCA_028817635.1 Verrucomicrobiales bacterium
ATTTCAAATCAACATCGCCGCACAAATGCACACGCAACCCCATCTCCGCAAACATGGCCGCCTTGACTCTCGCCCCCTTGTGGGCCGCTTTTTCAGTTGGCGTATAAACCACCTGAATGTGGTTCGATTTGTGCCGAGCCATCATCTGGTCCCGAGTAACACCTTTTAATACTGCATGCATGATTGGCCATTGAGGGGTGGTTTCCTTCCAACGACGTTCGGTTTCCTTTTGCGATAGCTTCACAACTTCTGCCACGCCAATGTCGCATTGCAATTCCCCGTCCATAACAAACACACGACTCCAAACGATCCAACCCGGCTTGGAAACGCCTTTCAATGTACCGCCGCCCAAGCGGAAATACATCGGCGGCTGACGTTCACTCGAAGCACCCTTCCACCCGCCGATGAAATGCGCTGGCGGAGCAGCTCCAGAAATCAAAAACACCCAGACGTATTCGCTACGGCCACCAACTTTGCAGGATGCTCCCCAGCGTAAATCGTGCAAAGTGTTCTCCGGTGACCACCCCAGTTTCGTCCAAAGTCGATTTGTCACCAGCGCATCCAATCCCGCACATTCATCCACTTCATTAAAATGCGGCACGGCGTTGCCCTCGAAGAGTTCCCGCCCCTTCGAATCCTTGACAGGAGGACGATCTACATTGTTCAGCATGCCCTCGACGAGGTCACTGGCTGGTGTTAAATCCTTCAACCCCTGCTGATACTGGATGCCAATCGTGGCACACCCAAATTCATCAGCGATCCGTACAGCAGCGATATACATTTTGCACTGCAACAGCACTTGCGACTCCGTCAGATCGGATTCTTCATCAGGGCCGTATTGAAATTTGACCCCTTTTTTCTTCAACCAACTATAAACCTCACCGGCCTCGTCATCGCCCACCTCGCCCATCGCAGCGTACAAAGCCGATTGACTCAGACGCTCCTTGAATAAGCCGGTCGGGTTCAGCAACTCATCAGGTATGATTGCATTGTGCATTCCCATGCAACCCTCATCGAACACCCCCATGATGGCCTTGGCTTCGCGAAGATCACGCGCCACAGTCTGGCCAAGCTGCACCTCCTTCAATGGCAGTTTTAACCGGGCCATATCACGGACGTGGCTTTGATCATGGGTCACCTCGCCGTCACTGAGCCACTGCCGCAAGCCGTCACGAAAATAACGATCGGTGAATTTCTCGCTCCATAGAGTGCTGTACTCAACCCCCATTTTTGTTAGCGAACCGTTCAGGTTCAACATCCCAACCAGACCGGGCCAGGTTCCGCTCCAATTGGCCACCGTGAGAATCGGACCACGATGAGTCAAAAGCCCCGGAAGGATATGCTGACTGTATTGCCAAACACACTCCGCCACAATCAGCGGCGCATCCGGGTCCATCGTACGAAACACTTCCATACCCCTCTTTTGAGAATCAACGAAGCCGTGTTTCTTTTTACGGTCATAGGCGTGCGCCCGCACTGCACCCCACCCCTCCGCCTTTAACGCCTTGGTAAGGGTGACCTCCATTTTAGACTGCTCCTCCCAGCAAACCTGATTCGCCGACAGGCGCAGGTCGCCGTTCGCGAGGATGTAAACTTGTTTTGCCTTTAACTTTTTCACTTGGCTCATGTTCCGACGAAAAAATACGGGGCAACCCGTGACCGGCAAAGTCCAAAATGGTTCGCGCCATCGCTTGGCCAAGCGATAAAGTACCGCTGTGCGGACGCTGATCATCGGGTGCGGTTATGTTGGCGAGGCGCTTGGCCAACGGCTTATCGCGCTTGGCCACACCGTGACCGGCGTTCGCAGGGAGAGCGCGGATAACGACCGCTTGGCCAAGCTCGGCATCCGGCCGTTAAACTTGGATATCACTCAGTCCGATTCACTGGACGCGCTTGCAGAACCATTTGACCATGTCGTCGTTGCGGTGTCCTCCTCGCGCGGGGGGCGGGAGGCGCATCAACGTGTCTTCGGAGCCGGCATAGCGAATGTTTGCGCTTGGCTAAAAACACACACCGCCCGGTCAGTCGTGTTTATCAGCAGCACCAGCGTCTACCGCCAAACAGAAGGCGAATGGGTCGACGAAAAATCGCACACAGCAATGGACACCGCCACGAGTAAGACACTCCGCAACGCAGAGGATCAAATCGCATCAGTCGTCAGCCCTGTCACAATTTTGCGCTCTTCCGGCATCTACGGTCCGGGGCGGGGTTACCTGTTTCAACAATTCATGAAAGGGGCCGCAACCATCGCGGGCACCGGCGAACGATTCCTCAACATGGTTCACCGAGACGACCTCGTCGAGGCGATCATTCGATCGCTCGACGGAAATGGCGGCACATTCAATATCACCGACGACGAACCGGTGAGCCAACTCGATTTCTTCGAATGGCTAAGTGAAAAAATAAAACGCCCACTACCTCCATTCACCCCTGAACCAGATCCATCTACACGAAAAAGAGGCATCACAAACAAGCGAGTGTCGAACAAACAATTCAAGGAGGCGCTTGGCTTCGAATACACCCACCCCACCTTCCGTGAAGGGCTAGAGACTGAATTAAGAAAACAACTCTAACAGCGTACCGATCACATGCCGCCCATGATTTGGTAGCCGCAATCGACGTAGATGACCTGACCGGTGATGGCCGCGCCGCCATCGCTGGCGAGGAAGACTCCGGTCTGGCCGAGTTCCTCATGAGTCACGTTTCGACGAAGAGGGGCATGCTCGTCATAATGCTTCAGCATATCTGAAAAACCTGCGATTCCCCGTGCGGCAAGCGTGTTCACCGGGCCGGCGCTGATGCAGTTGACGCGAATCTTTTGCTCACCGAGATCGGCAGCAAGATAGCGTGTGCTCGCCTCAAGCGCCGCCTTGGCCACGCCCATGACATTGTAATGTTTGATCACTTTTTCCGCACCATAATAGCTCATACCGATGATGCTGCCTCCATCAGTCATCAATGGGGCTGCGCGCTTGGCCAAGGCCACCAGCGAGTAGGCGCTGATATCGTGCGCCGTGGAAAACGCCTCACGTGTTGTGTCGACAAAACGGCCCTCAAGCGCCTCGCGCGGCGCAAATGCCACCGAATGCAGCAACATGTCGAGTTTGCCGTTGAAGTGCGCTCCGACTTCCCCGAAAACGCGGTCAATATCCTCATCACTACTCACGTCGCATTCAGTGATTAGCGTGTCTTCACCAAAATCAGCCACCAGTTTTTCAACCTTTCCCTTCAACCTTTCCCCCTGATAGGTGAACGCCAGCCTGGCCCCGGCCTCATGCCATGCCTGTGCGATCCCCCATGCAATTGAATTCTTGTTGGCTACCCCAAAGACAACACCGGTTTTTCCCTCGAGTGGTTTACTCATCTGCCGGTCAGCAGTATTGAAAAACCGCTCACTTGGCAAGCGGGAAGAAAAGTCCTTGCAGATTTAACCAAGCGGGCGTCACATCCTCCTTGTTAGACAATCGCTTTAATCATGATGAAAACAAAAAATCTCTCCAACATCATCCTGACTTCTTTGCTCGTTGCGCTTGGCCAAGCGGGATTCAGCCAAACCAAGCTGCTGGACGTATTGCAGGATGAAAACGCCCGGGGCGCGGATTTTTGGATCTACAACAACATCGACGCCGCGCGTGCCGAGGCCAAGCGCACGAACAAACCGTTGTTCATCACTTTTCGCTGTGTCCCCTGCTTGGCCTGCAAGGGGTTCGATGCCGAGGTCGCAAAAAACAATCAACAAATCATCCGCTTGGCACAGAAAAAATTTATCGCAGTCCGACAGGTCGAAATGAAGGGCGTGAATCTTTCGCAGTTTCAATTCGACTACGACCTAAATTGGGCCGCAATGTTCATCAACGCCGATGGCACTGTGTACGCCCGTTATGGAACCCAATCCGCAGCCGGGGCGGATGCCTACAACTCCATTGCGTCCCTAGAGAAAACAATGCGACGCGTGCTCGCGCTTCACAAAGATTATCCGAATAACAAAAACGGGCTTGCAGGAAAACGAGGCAAACCCAAACCGTACAAGACCGCACTGGATATGCCTGGCATGAAACATCGCGCCAAACTCTCCGGCAACACCGCCCGGAACAATTGCGTTCACTGCCACAACATACACGACGCCGAACACGAACAGTTGTATGCGGAGAGAAAATTTAGCCACGATGTTCTTTGGAGATATCCGTTACCGGAAAACATCGGCCTCACGATTGATCCGGATGACGGACTCGCCATCGTCGGCATAAAGCCCGGTTCAACCGCAGGCAAATCAGGACTTCGCGCCGACGATACGTTAACTCGCGCGAACGGCCAATTACTCACATCAATCGCCGACCTGCAATGGGTGCTCCACAATCTTCCAAACACAGATACCGAAGTTACCCTCCTGGCAAAACGCGACAATCAATCGATCGAAAAAAAGATCGCGATCAACGCCGGTTGGAAAAAAACGGACATTTCATGGCGCGGTTCGCTTTGGTCGCTCAAGCCTGTACTGGCCACTTGGTGCGCCCAAATGAAAAAAGAGGATGTAAAAAACTTGCGCCTCGGCGAAGGGGTCAATGCACTTGAAGTGCGGTGGATTAACACAGGGAGAGCCGAAGGGAGAGCGGCAAAACGGGCTGGGCTCAAAAAAGGCGACATCATCATCGGGATGGAAAACAAACCGCTCCGCCTGACTTGCCAGCAGTTCAACATGCACGTAAAACTCAACTAGGAGGTCGGAGACAAACTC
>JAPPPH010000037.1 GCA_028817635.1 Verrucomicrobiales bacterium
ATGGTGAAAAACGGTCGCACTTCGCTCAGTTGCACGGTGGAATCATGGATGGTTCCGGGCGGATGGAGTTTACCTCGCCGGTATTTGAAGTGGGTGAAACTGGAACGAACGCAGTTGTCCGGGTGGTGCGTAAGGGGGGACTCGCAGATGCAGTACAGGTGACCTTCGAAACGCGCTTAAGCAACAAACCAAATCCAGCAGTTCCTGGGTTGGATTACGAACACACCACGGTGAATCTTGAGTTTCCAGAGGGCGAAGTATTGCAAACGGTTCAGGTGCCGATCATTGATGATGACGACGTGGAACCAACTGAGGTGGTCGACTTGTTGTTGAGTAATTTCACTGAAGGAACACAGGGTCTTCAGTCAGCATCCAGCTTATTGATAAGCAGTGATGACAGCGTGCTTTCCTTCGCATCTGCTGCCTTTGGAGTCAGCGAGGATGTGGAAAGTGGCATGGCTAACATCAAGATTGAGCGCTTGGGAGCAGCGTTGGGTCCGGCTCAAGTTAGCTTCCTGACAACGACCAATGGCACAGCTTTGGCGGGCCTGGATTTTGAGATGGTGAGTAACACCGTCCAATTCCTTGATGGAGAAATATCCAAGGTTGTTCAGGTGCCGATCATCAACGACACATTGGTGGAGAACATCGAAAACGTCACACTGATGCTCACCAACGCGGTTGGTAAAGTGTTACTGGGTGAAGATGAGTCGATGTTGAACATCGTGGATGACGATTTTGCACCGGGTCAATTCTACTTTGAGGCACCTTCATTTAAGGTACGTGAAAACGCCGGTTTCGCTACGGTGACCGTGTTGCGTACCAACGGTTACACCGGGTTGATCGAGCTGGAATTCACGACCTCTGATTTGACAGCCAAAAATGGAGAGGACTACACGGCAATCTCCGGCAAATTGGTCTTTGGCGACGGGGAAAGCTCTCGTAGTTTTGATATCCCGATTATCGACGATGAGTTTACTGAAAATGCCGAGGCTTTGCGCGTAAGGATATTCAACGCATCTGGTGGTGGTACGGTAGTGCCGCCAAGTTACTCCACGGTAATCATCGAGGACGACGAGTCCAGTGGATCCAGCGGGGGAATCAAGCTGGATGGTGCAAATGGTACAATATACAGCGTAGCCTTGGACGATACCGGTAAAGTGTTGTTGGGCGGTGAATTTAGTAACGTAAATGGCAAGGATTTACCGCGCTTGGCCAAAATCAGCCAAAAGGGAGTGGTCGACGAGGAATTCAATCTCGATGCAGGTCCGAATAACACGATTTATAATGTGATTCCATCCAGCGATGGTGGGTACTGGGTTGGCGGGTTGTTTAGCCAAATGGGTGATACCGTGGCGAGCCACGTTGCGAAACTAAATGCGGATGGTTCGTTGGATGATTCGTTTAATTCTTCAACCGCGGTGGACGGAACCGTGTTCGATATCCTTGAAGTGGAAGAAGGACTATTGGTTGGTGGAGACTTTGGGTTGGCCATGTTGAATCGGGATGGTTCATTGAATGAAACATTTCAAGCTCCGGATCTGGATGGAGCCGTGTACTCGATTTCAGCATCGCCGGGTCGCAAGATCGTCATTGCGGGTGGGTTTACCACTGTGAATGGAGATAAAGGGGTGCGGTTGGCCCGATTGCATCGCAATGGTGCCGTGGATGCTTCCTTTAAAATTGGCGAGGGGCCGGATGGTGATGTTTATGCAGTAACCGCCTTGAACAATGGCAAGATTTTGTTGGGTGGTTTGTTTGTGACGATCGATGGCTTGTCCGCACGTCGTCTGGCTTTGTTGGATCAAGACGGAAAACTGGATCGCTCGCTGAAGTCCGGATCCGGGTTTGATGGCCCGGTTCGTTCCATTGAGGTACGTGCAGATGGATTACTTCTGATCGGTGGTGCATTTACCAAGTATAACTATCAGCCGCAAAACCGGTTGGCATTGATTGGTCTTGATGGGGGAATTGTTGAAAGCAACTTCAATGAGCTTAACCTGAATGGTCCGGTATACTCTGTGTCCGAGCAAGCGGGCGGGTTGATTGCGGTTGGTGGCTCATTCACGGAAGAGGCGACAATTGGTGGTCATAATCGATTTGTTTTGGTCGAGGGGGCATCAAGTACGCAGCCGGCGCAGTTGGCTGTGGGAGTGATGGATAGCAACCTTTACATGAAAGTCGCCGGTAAGCCGGGCCTGACGTATCACATTGAAATTTCTGAAAACATGGAGTCGTGGAGTCCATTCACCGAGGTGTCAATTCCGGCGGAAGGGGCCATGACCCTCGAACTCGGCCAGACCGGTGGCAACCGTTACTATCGCGCGGTATACCGGGAATAATTTAGGGGAGCATCCCCAAGTGTGATCCATGAAAATTGGATGACCAACAACCGGAGGGACGACAGGAGCTTTGTCGTCCCTTTGTTTTGTGAACCAGAGTCCGCGAGGTGCGGGAGTGACAATTAATACTACGGGAAAATGAAAAAGATCGTGTTCAGTGCTGCCCTGACGGCGGTGATCGGCTGGGTTGCCCTTCTGCTGGTGAACGATATTAAGGCGAAGCCGATGGTTGATGGCTTGGCCAGTGAAGCCGAGGCAAGCCAAGCGCCGAAACTGACCAAGGCGGGCGAGCCAAGCACGCCGGCGTCGCGGCCGGAGTGGAAGACGATAATCGCTGACGACACCCCGCGCTTGGCCAAGCGCGAGGGGGCGCGGGTGAAGGATCCGATCGGGGCATTCAAGCGCTGGGCAGATGAATTCATGGCCGGTACCGGTGACGAACTGGAGGGGCTGCGCCTGGCCAAGACGCGTCGGGTTGAGATGGCACGTTTGATCCGTGAAAATCCGGCCAAGGCCATTGCCAACCGGGTGGATCAAGACATACGAGAAGTGTTACCGGAAAGTATCCGTGGCGAGTTGGAGCAGCCGTTGCACGGAAGAGGGCGGTTTGATGCGCTTTCCATTTCGCGCTTGGCCAAGTCTTCCCACCTCGCCGATGTGGCGGCGCAATATCATGGGCTTGATCCGCGCTTGGCCAAGGGCTTGGCCAAGCGGGAGGGCGAAACGCGGCTGGTGCAGAGTCACATGCAGGAGTTGACTCACAATGGTCGGGCGTACACCGCACATACTTACGGTGCGCTGCGCGGGCTGACATCGCGTGATAATTTGTTGTTCAACGGGATTGCGTTAGACGGACATGTGGCACTTGATGAATCGCCTGTCCGCTTAATGGGCAAGACCAGCAAGTCCAATGCGCTGGCGACGGGCGAAGTGGAGAAGGAAGGTCAGGACCCGATCACAGGTGAGACGGTGAACTTGGCCAAGGGAGGGTACCTTGCCGAGGCGGGGGGCAGCTACTTCGTGTTGTCCAAAAAGGAGCACGCCTCCAAGTTGGGCGTACGGTTGATGGGTGCCGAGGCGGGGGCGAGCCCGACACCGGGTTTGTCCAATCACATCTCGGCTTGGGAAAGGCAGGTCACCCAGGGTAGTAAGGATGTACTGATTATTCGGGCGAATTTTGCCGATGACCAAGCGGAACCTCCAAGCATCCCGGAACTCGAGGGTGCGATGAAGGAGGTTAACGATTTCTTTGTGGAGTCATCCTACGGAACGCTCTCGTTCACCACCACGTTGACGCCCACACAGACGTTGCCCAAGAGCAAGCTTTGGTACGAGCAGACCGGCCAGACGCTAATTAAGGACTCGGTCATCGAGTTGGCCGGGACAAACGGATATGACGTCGCGGATTACGATATTATCATGATCGCGATCGATGATCTGCCCGGTCCGTCGTACGAAGGCTGGGTGGTAATGAGTTTTGGTGAGGGGCTGTTCATCAAGGGGGGGTATGTTGAGGCGATTGCCCGAAACGTTGCTTCAATTCTTATCGGTGAAACCAAGTCTGCCGACTATTGGGACACCGTTGCCCCGGTGAAAATCGAGCCGGACCCCGCATCGGAGGAGCCTCCCACGCCGCACTCGCTTTCAGACCTGATGGGCCGGGACAGTATCTACGGCCCGGGCAGCTTGGTGTACGAGATGGACAAGTGGAGTCTGATGGGCAGCGGCAATCGGCAATTCAACACGCCGACCAAGCATAAACTCGGATGGTTGCCGGCATCTGCTGTGGCGGATGTGACGGAGTCCACGACGGTACGTCTTTACGCTTATGATGTGGCGCGTTTGACCGAGGGTGGGGCGCATGCATTGCGGGTCGTGAAGGATGAAAAACTGACTTACTGGTTGCAGTATCGTGTATCGAATCAACGTAGCCGCTGGTCGCCGGGCGAGGAGACGTTCATAAACTCTTTTGGCGAAGAGAATCAGATTTCTCCGCTACAGGATCATTGGTCCACGAATGGTCTTCAGTTGTTGTTGGAAGACAGCGGTTCGTTGTCCAAGTTGATGGATGCCTCTCCGGGTAGTGCCGGGCTGGATGTGGATTCTCCGTTGATGATCGGTCGGACGTTCGTCGAGCAAAGCATCGGCCTTCACGTTACCCCGGTGGCTCAAAGTGAACCGGAGGAGGTAGTGCCGTGGATTGACGTGGTGGTGAACGTGGGTTCGTTCCTTGACAACAAGTCGCCCAAGATGGAGTTGGCTGCATCAGAAACTTCCGTCGATGAGGATGACGAGGTGACATTTACGGCAAGTGCGATGGACCCGGATGGAGACGCTCTGGGGATTTATTGGGATTTTGGTGACGGCAATTACGCCTACAACGAATCGGAGG
>JAPPPH010000226.1 GCA_028817635.1 Verrucomicrobiales bacterium
TAAGTTACAAAATCCCCTCTTTATGCGGATGGTGAGTTGGAGATGATATTTTCCCGTGAGTGGAGATCATTGATGATCCCGGATGGCCCGCTTGAATTGAGATTAGTCTCCAAATTGAATTATCGAACTCCGCAAACGACAATGAGATTTCAGTTGCTTGATGCGGGTGTGCCGATTGGGTCGTTCAGTGCGTATGTCAAAATGGCTTTGTGGAAGGATGTCTGGGTTGCGAGTCGCTCAATCAATCGCGGGACGCTATTGCCGGAGGCCAAGCTGGAGCGGCAGCGGATGGATATCATCAAGAACCGTAGAGATTTGTGGGACGGCAATCCTTCGGACAGTCGATTTTGGTTTCAGGAGGTGATCTCGCCGGGCCGTTTGATTTACGCGCGTTCAGTGGGGATGAAGCCGGTGGTACGACGTGGTGGCTTGGCCAAGGCGGTGGTGACGAATGGTTCACTTACGGTGAGTGCGAATGTCAAGGTGCTGGAGGATGGCGCGCCGGGTGATGTCGTGCGTGTTCAGAACATGGCCACTCGCAAGGAACTAATTGGAGAAGTTATCGATGAAAAAACAGTTAAAATCAGGAATCTTTAAAAAGGGATTAGTCTCGTTAGTGTTAACAGGTTTTGCGCTTGGCCAAGCGCACGCTGACTCGTTGTGGAGCAAGGAGACGGCGGTGTCACTGTTCACTGACCACAAGGCCAAGCGGGTGGGGGATATCATCACCGTATTGGTGCAGGAGAATAACTCGGCTTCCCGCAATTCCAGCACAAAGACCCAAAAGAAAGGGGATATCAGTGCATCGATCTCGAGTTTCGTGAATAATAATATTCAGGACAAACTGTTCCCGGGCGGAGGGACTGCCGTTCAAAAACCCGAGCTTGGGGTGACATCACAAAACAAGTTTGAAGGCTCCGGTGCGGTGAACAACTCAGGCAGCATTAATTCGCGATTCGCGGTGCGGGTTGTGGATGTGTTGCCGAATAACAATCTGATCATAGAGGGAGTTCGCCGGACTTCATTTTCAGGGGAAAGCCAAACTATCATATTGCGGGGTACAGTTCGTCCGCAGGATGTAACCCCGGTAAATACAGTTATCAGCTATAACCTCGCCGACGTTTCGATCCGTTTCAAGGACGAAGGTGTAGTGAAAGACAGCCAAAAGAAAGGCTGGTTTGGTAAACTTTGGGACAAAGTCTCCCCATTTTAAATTAACATGTTGAATTTCTTGTCATCACTGGTGAGGAAACACCGCAACACTTTTAAGGTGTTGGAAGTGTTGCGACAATGCGTCCAAAAGTGGACTCTTCGATTAGGCGCGAGGGGCTCTGCTTTCATCGGTTCGTTGTCGTTTACGAATCGTACTCCGGTGGTGGCAAGTGTTTTTGGCCTGATAATGGCACTGGGTTGCACGACGATGGTTCAAGCGCAGCAACCGCCTCTGGCGGGCGCGGTGCAAAACAATGGCGTGCGGGTTAATAATACCGGTCGTATTAATTCGGATCTGAATGTTCAGGTTCGGGATTTGTGCTTCGTTTTGGGGGCAAGGGACAATCAGTTGGTCGGCTACGGTATCGTGTCCGGCTTGGCCGGGGATGGTGACAAGGATCCGGAGTATACGCTCCAAGCAGTGGCAAACATGCTGGAGCGCTTTGGTTTGACGCTGCCACCGTCAGCGTTGACTTCAAAAAATATCGCGGCAGTCGTGTTGACGGCAGACATCCCCCCGTTTGTGCGAAGCGGGTCACGAATTGATGTTCATGTTGCAGCGATGGGGGATGCCCGTTCGCTGCATGGTGCGGTCTTGGCTCGAACACCATTGCTTGGTCCGGATGGAACAGTCTACGCGGTGGCACAGGGTCCCGTGGCAGTGGGAGGGTTCATCGGCGGCATTCCGGGGCCGGGCGGGGCAAGTGTGCAGAAGAATCACCCAACCAGCGGTCAAATCGTTCGGGGAGCGGTGGTGGAGAGGGAGATACCTGTGACATTTGTTAAAGAGAAGAAACTCGAGTTGATCATGAGACAGCCCGACTTCGTAAATGCGACTGCGGTCGCGGATAAAATTAACGAATTCGTCATGAATGATGAAGAGTTGATCGACAAGGTGATCTCTCCAGCTTTGGCCAGGAATGGATCGACCATACAGGTCAAGATCCCGGAAGATTTTACTGCTGATCCGGTTCGGTTCCTTGCCCGAATTGAACAGTTGTCGGTGACTGTGAACACCCCGGCGCGGGTGGTATTGAACGAGCGTACTGGTACGATCGTGGCTACGTCCCGGGTGGCAGTATCCAGTTGTGCTGTGGCGCACGGAAACATTATTGTGAACATTGCGCAGGGTTATGATATCAGCCAACCGCAAGTCCCTCTTGCCGGGGGTGCCCCGGTGTTGTCGCCGGCAACCGATATTGTGATCAATGAGGGGGAGGGGATGCTCACTCCGTTCCGGAGCATGCCCACGGTGCAGGATGTGGCCAAGTCGCTTAATGCCCTTGGTGTTACACCACGAGATATGATGGCGATATTTCAGGCGATGAAGCAGGCCGGGGCGTTGCAGGCGGAACTTATTTTGAGATAGGAATATACATTTGATTCAGGCATCCACAGTAGCCGCAATTGGACTTGGCCAAGCCGACAAGGTCGACTTGGCCCAAGTTGCATCTAATAGCCAACTTTCCGACGATGAAAAGTTGAAGGTTGCCGCCAGGCAGTTTGAAGCAATGTTGGCGCGTCAAATACTCAAGGATGCCTATAAACCAATCCTTGCAAACGGACTGGAAATGAATGGGGTGTCTGCGGAGATTTATCGTGACATGATCGTGCGTCAATTGGGGGAGGCGGTTGGTAAGACCGGGGCATTCGGGATCTCGACCGCACTTCAGGGACAATTGGCGGCCAAGCGCTTGGCCAAGCCGGAGGTTGAAGGGGGGGCGGAGTGAAACAAAAAATGGACAACTTGGTTCAAGGATTAAGAGAGGAGTTAATACAGTACGGTGAAATGTTGACCCTGTTGGAGGAACAGCAGGAAATGATCGTCAACCGATCGGCTGATGGATTAATTCAAAACCTGACGGCGATCCATTCACAAATGGCAGAGA
This sequence comes from Verrucomicrobiales bacterium, assembly GCA_028817635.1. GTDB lineage: Bacteria > Verrucomicrobiota > Verrucomicrobiia > Limisphaerales > UBA1096 > UBA1096. Next base: position 3,102 of record JAPPPH010000226.1, read on the forward strand.
TCGCGAAGGTTCGAGACAAGCGGGACGAGCAACGTCACGATCTTGCGATCGAGTTGGAGCAGGATGGGGATATCGCATTTCGTGACTTGATATCCTTCATGCCAAGCGAATATCAACCCCTGACTCAGGCGCTGTTGGACGAGGTAAACGGGCTTCTGCAAAAGGCGAACCAGCGGATGAGGCAGAATCATTTGCTGTTGTCTCGTTCCCTCGATTTTATGCAGCAGTTGATTCAAAGTTTATTCCCAACTCAAGCGGGACAGACTTACGACCAGAGCGGCCAAGTTGGTGCGGGATTTATACCGCAGAGAACCACTTACGAGACGCTTATCTGATAGCAACCAAGCCGTTTTTAAGTTATGCCAGGATTAACCGGAAGCATCAGCATGGCGCGGACATCTTTACAGATGAACCAGCGCGCCATCGAGTTGGCCGGTCATAACCTGGCGAACGTGAGTAATCCTGCGTATGCGAGGCAACGTCTTAAACTACAAACTTCCATTGGAGTTCCCACCGAGCAGGGGTTGCAGGGTGGTGGTGTTGAGATCACGGGTGTTGAGCACTTTCGGGATTATCTGTTGGATAGGCAGGTCGCGAACGAGCAGAGCGTTTTAGCGTACCTCGAACATAAGCAAAAAATCCTCCAGTATACTCAGGCTGCCATTGGGCAGGAACTGGATCGGGCATCTTCCAGTGCGGAGGGTAACGCCGCCTCGCAGGGTGTGAGTGGCCAGATGGGATTGGGTGACAACCTGACTGACTTCTTCAACTCACTTCAGGCACTGAGCACCAATCCGAATTCTCAGGCATACCGACAAGTTGTTATTTTTAAGGCTCAGAATCTTTCAGAAAAATTTAACCGTGTTGATTTTCGACTGTGAGAGTTGATCCACGATTTGAACGGTGAATTCGAATCAATGGTGGACGAGGTGAATAATGCCGTGATAGGGCTTCAAAAGATGGGCGATCAGATTAGTAACGCTGAAGCGCTCGGAAATGCCAACGATATTCGTGATCGCTTTCACAAGCGACTCGAGGATTTGAGCCAGTTGGTTGATGTCCAATACGAATTTCTGCCTGTGAATGAGTTTGATTCAGATAACAAGGCCGTTGAGAAGTTAACCTTGTCTATCGGCGGAGTAAATATCATCGAAAAAGGGGAGTTGGTTGAAAAGTTAAAGCTCTCGGTATTCGACGAAAACGGGCAGGCGGTGGAGAGGGAAGGCAATGTACTTGTACGAGGGGACTCGGTGTTTGTGGATGCGGTGAATTCAACTGAAACATTCCAGTTGAAATCGGGAAGGATCAAGGCGGCGATTGATGCAAGGGACGTAACAATTCAAGGGTTCAAATCAACCGTTGACCATATTGCGCAGACGATTAAGTCTCGAATTAACGAGGAGTATGTTCAGGGAACATCGCTGCCGGTGGTGCAGATTGCAGATGTTTTGAGTGAGGCTTGGGCGGACGGTTCATCAGGTACGTTAAGTGTTCAGGAATTGGCTGCGGATTTGAAAGCAGGCGATCAGTTGCTTTTCTCAAATGGAGGGGTCTTTACGGTTTCGGAGGACACTACTTTGGGTGCGTCTGGAATCAAGGGCACGTA
>JAPPPH010000182.1 GCA_028817635.1 Verrucomicrobiales bacterium
GACCAATAACCGAATCAACTGACAGCCAATATTCCGGGCATGAACCAAAGCCATACACCAACACAATCACCAATATCCCTCCAAACCGTTATTACGCGTTGGGTGACAACACAAGCTCGTCATCAGATTCCAGAGATTGGGGTACTTTACCCGGAAAAAACATCTTCGGCACACCGTCATTCATATATTGGCCGTTCTTCGAGCAACCGTCCAGAACCAGACCCCATCGGTTCGGTTGGGCATTTCAATAATTTCGCACAATAAATGTTATATTTGATTTATTGATTGGTTTTTTATGGACCTTGCCAATTATCAACTGAATTACCAAATCGAAACCCTTCCTAACGGGTTGGAAGTAATCATTTGCCCGGATCATTCCTCGCCGGTCGCCGCTATCCAGATTTGGTGTAAAACCGGGAGTATTCATGAAGGTACGTGGCTTGGTGCGGGTTTATCCCATGTATTGGAACATATGCTCTTTAAGGGCACCACGACGCGGGATGGAGTTGAATTAGATCATTTAATCCAGGATGCGGGGGGATATTTCAACGCATACACCTCATTTGACCGTACAGTTTATCACGTAACACTGCCCTCTTCTGGAACAAAAGTGGCGCTGGATGTTTTGTCAGATATCGCTGCAAACGCGACAATTCCAAACGATGAGTTAACAACAGAATTGGATGTTATACGCCGTGAGATGGAGATGGGCAATGACGACCCATCCAGACGTTCAAGTCGTCGTTTATTCGAGACTGCCTATACTCACAGTCCATACCGGCACACTGTCATTGGTTATCGGGATATATTTGACAAACTCGATCGTGAGGCAATCGAATCGTATTACCAAACCAGGTATGCACCGAATAATTGTTTCTTCGTCGTGACGGGCAATGTGGACACTGACGAGGTAATCAACGTCTTAAACGATAGATACTCTTCTCATCCGATGCGCCCCCTTCCCTCCGTATTGTTAGACACGGAACCAAAACAGATTGCTCCTCGCGAACGATTGGAAGAAGGGCCATTTGAGCAAGCTCACTTTCATTATGCCTGGCATATACCGGATGTTCGACATCAGGACATCCCTGCCCTTGACGTGCTATCGGTCATTCTTGGGGGTGGTAAAAGTTCAAGACTTTACCGTGAAGTCCGAGATCGGCAGGCCTTGGTTCATGGCGTTGATGCATGGACCTTTGCTTCTGCCCACACTGGATTATTTGGCATGAGCGCTCAATCAGACGGTACAAATCTTGGCCAAGCGCAAAAAGCGATGATGGAAGAGATCGACCGCTGTCGAAACGACTTGGCCAAACCGGATGAATTAGCCAAGGCAATAAAGCAGTTTACCGCAGGTAATCTTGCCACCTTGCGCACCATGCAGGGCCTTGCTGGCGACCTTGGCAGCAATTGGCTCTATACGAACAACCTTCACTTTTCTTGGGAGCACCTGAAAGATGTTCAGGAGACGACTCCCGAGCAACTTCAATCCGTGGCAGATCGCTACCTGACAGACGAAAACCGCACGCTCTATGCGCTCGCTCCGGAAGGTTCGTTAAAGAAAAAAACCATATCCGTTGGGGCAAAGGATAGTGACAACACGAAGAAAGTGGAACTGCCGAACGGACTCTGCTTGCTGCTCCGCCGGGACGCCTCCCTTCCCTTCGTCCATTTTCGCGCCGGAGTGAAAAGCGGCCTATTGGTTGAAACCCCAACCAATAACGGGCTGACTCGCTTGATGAGCAAATCCATGATCAAAGGAACCAGTCAGCACGGCGCAGAGGAAATTGCATCGGACATCGAGTCTGCTGGCGGACAAATTGACACCTTTAGCGGCAACAACAGCCACGGTGTTAGCGTCGATATCCTAAGTGAGGATTTCGCGCTTGGCCAAGCGATGCTGCTTGATGTTTTGCTCTCCCCTGCTTTCAACCAGGCCGAGGTCGATCGCGAGCGCAAATCGCAAATCGCAGCCATCGCCCGCCAGCGAGACCATCTGTTATCCCACACGCTGAGACAGGGGCGCGCGTTGTTGTACGGGGAAAGCGGCTATGGCTTGGATCCTCTCGGCTCAAGTCACTTGGTCGAACGATTCACTCCCAACGAACTCGAGGCTCACCATCGAACCCTGACCGCCCCGGGCAATGCGGTCATCGCTATACACGGCGACATCGACACCGAACTCGTTCATGAACAGTTTCTTAAAACAACCGAGACGTGGGTAACCCCTACCCCGGACTTTGCCCAACTAGAGTTCAACCAATTAAGCAAACCACGCCGAAACGTTTCAAAGACTCAAAAGGAACAGTCCGTTGTCGCGCTGTCGTTCCACGGCGCTCCGCTTGGCCAAGCGGATCAAACCATTCTCGATGTCATCTCCGAGGCATTGAACGACATGGGCTCAAGGTTGTTCCTGCGAATTCGCGAGGAACTTGGCTTGGCCTACTACGTCGGCACGCAGAATTTTTCCGGTATCATGCCCGGTTGTTTTTCATTTTATGCGGGAACCGGAGCGGACTCCGCGAAACAGGTCGAGGAGGAACTTATCGCCCAGGCCAAGCGCTTGGCCAAGGAGGGACTTACAGACAAGGAACTTCGCCGGGCAAAGGCAAAGCTTTCCGGCCACAAGAAAATTGCACGGCAGGACCTCGGCCAAGTAGCATTTGGTGAATGCATGAACGAACTGCTTGGTCTTGGCTACAACCATTCCACCGAGGAGGAGGTCCGTATTGAACAGGTTACCCTCGAACAGGTTCAGGATGTGGCATCGCGATATTTTGAGGCAGACAATTACGCCGTAGCCATCTCCACCCCGTCTTCAACAACGAACTAACCCGTCCCTTGCCGACACCCCTGCCCTGTGATATGCTCAGGGGCGCTTTGGGGGCGTACTGGTTATCGACCAGTTGAATACGTTTCTGATTGCATGCCGAGGATGGCTCGTTTCCCTCGTAAAACCATCGGACCAAAAACATAACTGCCAACGAAGAATTGGCCCTCGCGGCATAACCCGCGACGTCTGCTCCCGAATACCTGCTACGGGATGCAGGCGCCGACAGCAGGTTAGGTTGAAGCTGGAGACGGCGCGGTTTTCAACCGAAACTTTACTGCCGACTAGGTGGACGAATTCGTGTCAGGCCGTTATTCGACCACCGAAATATCAGCCCTGAATAAGCATGTAGACGTTGGAAATTGGTTTAATTGGGACGGGGGTTCGACTCCCCCCGCCTCCACCATTTTTGCGAGTTTAATTGATGGCAGAGAGGTATTTTCTTACGTACTCTCTTTCGAGAATGATCCTGAATAAATTCGCAACCGCCATCCTTACCTTCGCCTCGATTACTTCAGCTTACGCTGCGGAAGCCTCCCTCAAATCGTTCCTTGGAGTTGCGTCATTAGAAAAACAGCGCCTGTTTAGCGACCAACGGTATCCCAACGTCGTCGTTACAACCAAAGGCACCATTTTAACCGCGTGGGGTAACAATGGCGTTGTTATTCGAAGAAGCAGCGATGGGGGTAAGACTTGGGGATCTGCAATCACTGTAGCCAAGGCGGGATATCTAGGTGGCGGCACAACCGTCGACGATCAATCCGGAGACATTCTGATCTTCGTAGAGGATCGGCAGCCCCCTGCCCCTTTGACTGTTTATCGTAGTCGTGACGATGGCAAAACTTGGCAGGCACAAAAAACTGTTATCGAGGTTGACGAACTTGGAAACACACCCTCCATGCACATGAACGACCACGGGATCACCTTGACGCGAGGGAAGCACAGGGGGCGACTACTCCGGCCTACAAGATTTTATGGCAGGGGAGGCGAAGCCGAATGGTCCAAACAATACACGAATGCTATCTACAGCGATGACGGTGGGAAGAACTGGAATACCAGCAAACCGTTCCCGGAAAACGGAACAGGAGAGGCAGCGCTCGTGGAGTTATCCAACGGCCAAATCTATTACAACTCCCGAATGCACTGGGCGAAAAGACCGCATAACAAACGTAGGCGGGAAGCTTGGAGCGACGATGGCGGTGTCACATGGAAGGACTGGCGTGTCATTGACGTACTCCCGGACGGAGATCAAGGGCGAACCTACGGCTGCATGGGTGGGGTAACCCGGTTGCCGCTAAAAGATCGAGATATTTTAATCTTCAGCAATCTCGATACGGATGCCTCTCACCGTGAGCGCGTCTCAGTTTGGGCCAGTTTCGATGGAGGCAAAACCTGGCCGATCAAGCGATTGGTTGATCCCGGTCGTAGCGGTTACTCCTCTTTGGCAGTAGGCCGACCGCAAAGTCCTTCAGAAGGGTGGATATATCTGTTTTATGAGCATGACCCTTTCAAGGGAGCGCACATAGCTCGTTTTAACTTGGCCTGGATACTTGGCGGAGAGACCACCGGAAACGGCGTGATCCCCAAGTTGAAACTGGATTAAACGCATCGGGGCCAAGTTGGATGCGCCTTGAAAAACTCTAAGTCAATCGACGATCGCTTGCTTTAAGAGCGAGGCGAACTCACGCAAAGTTTTTCCGTGTGGTTGCTGAAGCATGATCACTGCAACTAGCTCATTTTCAGGATCGGTCCATGACATCGTACCGAACGCGCCTCCCCAACCAAAAGAGCCCCTACCGCGATTATCCCCGGAAGTACTCGGATCCATCGTAACCGAGACCGTATAGCCAAAGCCCACACCTTCTCTTCCT
>JAPPPH010000092.1 GCA_028817635.1 Verrucomicrobiales bacterium
GGGCCATCCAAACTAGGCGAGGCAATGAGTCCTGCTCGCTGCGCTTAGCCGCGAGGGTGGATTGTAGCTCGATTAGGGATACGTCTCCTCCCTCGGGCACGATGCCGTAGCGGCTACCGATCAGGTGAATCGCCAGATGTGAACGAGACAAGTATTCAGTAATCAGCTCGGTGGCTTCGTCCGCCTCTAGTGGCAAAGGGCGATCCGGAAGCACGGTGTGACCGCGCTCGAGCAACTCGCGCCGGATACGGTCGCGCTCGGCCTTTAGGTCGGAGGTGACATCGGCAAGGTAAACCACGCGCCCGGTCTTATTCGTGGTCGGGTCGTCGAATTTGTTCGCGCCGCCCATTTCTTTGAGAATGCCGCTGATCTCGTGCGCAAGGTCATATACCCGCTCGAGGTAGTTGCGCTTGGCCTCGTGGCCGAATTCCTCGTTAAACTCGCGCACCCGCCCGGTTTCCGGGTCCACGTCGAAAAACTCAAAGCCCAGCAGGCTATTGAAAATCTGGTGTGCTCCGCCGCCGTCGTTCTCAACCGGGGTCTTGACCACTTTGATGATTCGGGACTTTTCACCTACGCGAACTCCGCCAGTTTCCTCGGCGCGGTCGTAAAACTCCTGCAATTCTCGATTGCACCACTCACTGTTAATGTAGCGGGGGGTGACAATGGAAACCATCAGCTTGGTCTGGTCAAATGTGTTGATTATCTTCTCGTCGAAGATGTCCGTGCCGGTGAGTTTTTGGTCTCGCCAAATATTGGGATTCTCTCCAAGCAACTGACGCAGGCGAATCTCGAGGGTGCGATGGAACTGGCTGATCCAGCCCTTCTGACCCTCTGTCAACGATTCGTTGTCCACATGGGCGTAACTAATAAAAATATCATTCATGAGAGCGTCAATGTCCTCAATCCAAGCCGGGGCTTAAGCCGAAAAAAACTACTGTCACAAAATCAGAAATTCAACACAGAATTGTTTGTGTTGAATAAACCGGATGGCTACTTCCGGAGTTGGGCGAGGAAACCCGGGGCAGTTCCTGCAAGGTCGTCGGAGCGCTGGGAAGCGAGGAGTTTGCCATAGACCTGAAGATCGTTCTGGAGCATCTCGAGGCGTTTTTTCAGTTCATCGCTGGCGATTTCGCCCTCCTTGACGTCAACTTTCTCTAGGAATGACACGCCGTAGGGCATCACCCAGGCGTAGCATTGACGGGCCACGGTGCGTAGTTGGTCATGAACGGTCAGCCCTTTTTCATGGGAGGCGACGACTGTTGCGAAGAGTTTGCCAGTGAATTCCTTCCAGAAATGATCTAGGAAATTCTTGAGGGTGCTGCTGATACTGCCGTGATAATCCGGCGTGCCAAGCACGATGACATCCGCGGCGACGACTTTGCGTTTCAACTCCGGGTAAAAATCCTGCTCCCAAACAGTATCCGGGTTGAAGAGGGGCAGGGGATCTTCGTGAAAGTCCAGCGTGTTGACTTCGCAGCCGTCTGCCGACAAGTTCCCCGCGAGGTGGTTGATCACCACACGGGTGACTGATTTTTCATGGAGGCTCCCCACAACCAAAAGCACATTGCACGTACTGTCTGCCATGCCGTGGAGCCTAATAGTCGAGCTAGGCCAAGTCGAACTTTTCCCTGTTCTCTGCGGTTGGTTTGCCTTTTTTTTACCAGTCTGTTGACGCTCTGCGGAACCGGTTGTGTGATGACCGATTCTCCGATTGTTCCCAAGCCAAGCTGGGTTCAGCGCACTTGGGTGCCGAAGCCGTCGCGTTTGGCCAAGCCCGAGGATCGATTGGCGTTCGAGCGAGTTGCTTCGTTTCGCCGCAGCGATGGTGAGTCTGGATTGGCGGAGAAAACCAAACTCCTGCGCGAAGGCGACCTGGTTGCGGCCAGTCTTGGTAAATTGGAGTCGAGCAGTAACCTCATATTAGGTCGGGGGATGAATTACATCGCTCACACAGTGCTGGACTACGGGCATCTGGATTTAGTGATTAATGATCCGGCTGGGAGCGGTGAACTTGTGTTATTCACCTGCATGACGAAGGAAGGGGTAAATATTGAGCGACGGCTGAAGGATCTCGGGAATCGTGATTGGGATGTTTACCGTTTGAAAAACTGGGATCGTGTTGACCGCGACCGTTTGTATGAGTTCGTGCAGGTTGGGCTGGAGCGGGGGCATAACACGGAGACGTACGACAATTTCAGTGCAATTGGTTTTTGGAACGCCAACCTGAAACCAAAAAACAAAGGAGACATCGGTGGGGGCTATATCTGCTCCACGGTGGTTGTGTCGGCCCTGTATTACGCTGGGGTGGAACTGGATAACATGCGAAATAGTTCGTACGTCGATTTGGTTTCGCCCAAACAGGTGGTGACGAGCAAGGGGCGGTTTTTCCGGCACGAAGACCGGTTGTCGACGACTACCGACTAGGCTTTGGCTGAATCCAAACGGCCCTGACCGTAAGCTGAAAAAACCCGGAAAATGTCGTCGCGCACGGACTGAAACTGTGCCCAGATTTCATCTTCGGAACCTTCTGCTTTGGCCGGGTCGGGAAACGGCCAGTGGTAGCGACGAAGCTGCCCAGGGTAAGTTGGGCAGGCCTGATCGGCATTCCCACAAACCGTGATGACGGTTTCAACGTCCTGCTTGAGGAACTGGTTCATGTGCTTGGACGTGTTGGCGGAGATGTCGATCCCGATCTCGTCGAGAGCCTTGATGGATAGTGGGTGCACATAACCGGCAGGGTCGGAACCGGCGCTTTGCACATCAATTAAATCACCGGCAACGGATTTCAGAATGCCCTCGGCCATGTGGCTGCGGCAGGAGTTTCCTGTGCAAAGAATCATGACTGTGGGTTTGCCGGTTTCTTTTTCCATTGTTGTTTTTTGGTCGGTTGGATTCTTTGCTGGGAACGCTCGCGAGGGTTGCGGCGTGGTCGTTCCGGCTTACGCTTGGCCAAGCGGATGAATCGCCAGACCGGAACGGCCGCGATCGCACCTGCCACAGGGCCGACAAGGTAAACCCAAAAGTCGGTGAAGTTCCCGCTGGCCAGTGCCGGGCCAAGCGAGCGGGCGGGGTTCATCGAGGCGCCGCTGATGGGTCCTGCGAAACCGGATTCCACAGCGATGATCCCCCCGATGATAATTCCAACAAAGGCCTTCTTGTCCGGTGCGTTCACGGCCACGTTTAAAATAACAAACATGAGGATGAACGTGAGGAAGCCCTCAAGCACGAGACATGCAAGGGTGAGTCGTTGGCCCTCCTTGATTTCAAGCGGCAGGGTGGCGCCCATGTTAGCGTGGTTGCCAAGGAGGTCGAGCAGGATAAAGCTGGCCGCAATCGCACCAAGGCACTGTACTGCGATATAGGGCGCGATCCGCTTTGCTGGGAACTCGCCCGCAACAGCAAATCCCACCGTGACTGCGGGGTTGATGTGAGCGCCGGAAATGTGACCCAGAGTGTACACCATCACCATGACCACTAGCCCGAATATCAGCGCGATCCCCAAATGAGTGATGGCTCCGTTGGTGATTTCGTTGACCACCATCGCCCCCGTACCGGCAAACACGAGGATGAACGTGCCAATGAACTCTGCGACTAATGCTTTTTTTAAATCCACCTGAATTCTATTTACCCTCATTGAGGAATTTGTAGCCGAACCCTCTCACCGTAACGATGTGCTTGGAGGAGGTCAGCAGTTTCGTCCGCAGGCGCTGCATGTGTGTATCAACCGTTCGAGTATCAATGTTTGGCTCATACCCCCACACGTCTCGGAGTAAAACCTCTCTCGATTGCACTCGGCCAATGCGATCCGTTAGAAGGACGAGCAACTTGTACTCGGTCGCTGTTAAATCAATCTCCACATCGCCGACATATACGTCATGACTGCTCTTGTCGATTCTGATCTCACCGATCTCCAGCCGGTTTTCGTCCTGCACCTGATTGGTTTCCGTACGCCTGAGAAGATTCTTTACCCGCAAAACCAACTCTCGCGGACTGAACGGTTTGGTGACGTAATCATCGGCGCCCTGCTCCAAGCCCAGTATTTTGTCAATTTCACTGGTCTTGGCGGTACACATCATCACCGGCAATGACTCGGTGGCAGGATCTTTTCGTATAAACTTGCAAACTTCCAAGCCGTCGATTTCCGGAATCATCAGGTCGAGAATGACCATGTTCGGCATGAGTTTGTGGAGTTTGCTTAGAGCCTGTTCACCGTCTGCTGCGACAGTAACGCGATACCCCTCGTTTTGGAGGTGTAGCTCCAGCAGTTCCGCGGTATCCGGCTCGTCCTCCACTACGAGAATATGTTTGGGCAAATCCATTTATTCCTCACGGGAGAACGCCCGCTCTGTAGAAGATATAAACTCATGGCCAAGCGCTTGACCAAGCGGATCATTGCAACAATCTAGAAACACAGAACACACTTCGATGCGGTGACTTAATTTTGCGAGGGGGGGGGTGGTTGAGCGAAGCAACCACCTCCACGATCGGACGAACTAAGGGCTTTGTGCAAACAGGGTTTAGCGATTACCCGTAGCGACCCTCGATGTAGTCGGAGGTCTTGGGGTTCTTGGGGCTGAGGAAAAGCTGCTCGGTACGATCATGTTCCACGATCTGACCTAGCAGCATGAACACGCACTCATCGCTGATGCGACGAGCCTGCGCCATGTTGTGGGTGACGATCACAATGGTGTAC
>JAPPPH010000291.1 GCA_028817635.1 Verrucomicrobiales bacterium
GTACCGCACATTATCTGGTCGAAAAAGAAGTGGAAGACGGCCGCACAATCACGCGAGTGCTGCCGTTGGACGAAAACGGACGAGTGACTGAGTTGACTAGAATGTTGGGGGGAAGCGGCGAAGCTGCCCGCCAACACGCCGAGGAATTACTGCGGAAGCCCTCATTCTAGTATCGAAATTCAACATCTTCCCGGTCTCTATTGATTGGATTTTTGACTCCAAAAAACTCTTTCACAGTCGCCTCGCAACCCGTAGTCTCCGCGCTCCCCGCGATTCGCGGGCGATTCCCAATCGATGAATAGTTACGATATCGCAGTAATCGGCGGCGACGGCACCGGCCCCGAGGTCACCGCTGAAAACATAAAGGTGCTCGACGCGGCAGGGCAAAAGTTTGGCTTCAAACTCAACTACACAGACTTTGACTTTGGTGGCGACCGCTACCTGCGAACCAACGAGGTGTTGCCGGACAGCGCCTCAGACGACCTCCGAAATTTTCCTGCCGTGATTCTTGGCGCCATCGGACACCCCGATGTGGCGCCGGGCGTTCTTGAGAAGGGCATTCTCTTGAGACTGCGTTTTGAACTGGAACAGTACATCAACTTGAGGCCGGTTAAGTTGTTTGATGAGCGCTTCTGCCCACTGAAAGACAAGAAACCGGAAGATGTTGATTTCGTCGTGGTACGCGAAAACAACGAGGGTCTGTACACCGGTTCAGGCGGCTTCGTGTTCAAAGGAACACCCAACGAGGTTGCCATTCAGGAAAGCGTGAACACGCGTCGCGGTGTCGAACGATGTTTGCGCTATGCCTTTGAGTACACGCAGAAACGCAACAAGGACAAGCAGTTGACCCTTTGCGGCAAGACCAACGTTTTGACCTACGCCTTCGATCTTTGGGATCGGGCATTTCACGAGATCGGCGAGGCGGACTATCCCGATATCAAACGCGAGTACGCCCACGTGGACGCCACCACGATGTGGTTCGTGAAAAACCCGGAGTGGTTCGACGTAATCGTCACCGACAATATGTTCGGCGATATCATCACGGACTTGGGGGCGATGGTGCAGGGCGGCATGGGAATCGCCGCCGGGGGCAACATCAACCCGGAAGGCACCAGCATGTTTGAGCCGATCGGCGGCAGTGCCCCGAAGTACACCGGCCAGAACGTGATCAATCCATTGGCCGCCATTTGTTCCGGCGCCCTGATGCTGGAGCACCTCGGTGAAAACGAGGCAGCCAAGGCCATTGAGGACACCGTGATCAGCGTTACCCGCGAAAAAATCAAGGATCTCGGGGCTGGCCGCATGGGCTATTCCACCACTGAGGTCGGAGATCTCGTGGCTTCTTCGCTGTAAGAAAAACGCACATCATTTTGTCGAGAACCGGCTTCGCGTCGGCTCTTTTTTTGCGCTTGGCCAAGCAGGGTTGCAACTTGGCCAAGCTGCTCCTATTCTGCCGCCGCCCCTTGGCAAACTAAACGCAACCATGGTTACATCAGGTTCTCTTTTATGCACGTTTGATTTCGTGGTTTTTTTCGGCGCTCTCCTCGCCATTATGGCCGTCGGATTATGGGTGGGTCGTCGAGAAAAATCCTCGAAGGATTATTTTTTGGCTGGCGGCAGTGCACGCTGGTGGGGTGTAGCCGGATCCATTTTCGGTTCAAACGTCTCCGCCAATCACATGGTGGGCATGATGGGTGTGGGATTTGCGGTTGGATTTGCCCAGAGCCATTTTGAGATCACGGCAATCGCCGGATTGTTAATGCTGTGTTACCTCCTTCTGCCAGTATACAGAAAACTAAAGATTTTCACCTTGAGCGAGTACCTGAGCAAACGGTACGACGACCGCTCCCGTATTTCGTACTCCATCATCATGATTTCGATCATCGTTTTTGTGATGACCGTACCTGCGTTTTACATCGGGTCACGCTCGATCAATTATTTAATTCAAGGCGACACAGGTCAGATGGCAGTAGCGGTCGCAAAATTGGAAAATGATGGAGTCAAGTCGGTCGCTATCTCCAACGCTGGACGAGGCTATTCGGGTGTTCCTGAAGTCAGAATTTCGCCACCGTCAGTTGCCGGTGGCAGCGAGGCAACCGGCAGAGCGATCTTAGGAAGTGGGATCATAGCTGCAGCAAATATTAAGGCCCGTGGCGAAGGATACAGCAAAGATGCTCCACCGAATGTGAGCGTCGATTCCGGTGAGGCGATTTTGAGTGCTGTAGTCAAAGAGGGAGGTGTGGTGGCGATTGAAATTATTGATGCCGGCGAGGGATACGACCCACAGTCTCCGCCAAAAATCATCATTGAACCACCTACTGTTGGTAAGTCAGCGGAGGCGTATGTAGCCGTAACAAAAAACGGTGTGCGAAAAATAGAAGTGACAGCATCCGGTAGCGGTTACAAACAAGCACCATTGATAGGTATTACTGGTGGTGGGAGCAAGGATGGCCTCTCACCAGGCGATATCGATTTCTTTTACTACGTCATCGGTATTCTCGGAATGGCACTGATCACGGGTACTTACACGGTGATCGGAGGTCTAAAGGCTGTCATTATCACGGACGTCATCCAGTCCGTACTCATGCTTGTTGGTGGATTGTTGCTTGCCGCGTTCATGTATGTAGAGATAGGAGGTTGGGGCGAAATGGTAAAGGCTGACGCTGCTCAGAATGGAGGATTGGAACGATTGCATCTTTACAACCCAAGCAACCACCCAGCCTTGCCGTGGAGCGGCGTGGTGACGGGGTTGATGGTGTTGCATTTTTACTATTGGGGCGCGAACCAATTCATAGTCCAGCGCACGCTGGCAGCGCGTAGTGACTCCGAAGCCAGATTGGGAATCATCAGTGCGGGCTTTTTCAAGTTGTTGATCCCGTTTTTCTCGATCGGTTGTGGAATCGCTGCCTGGTACTATTATGCAGGAGAAGGGAGGATCGTTGCGCAGGATGCCGTGTTCCTTGAATTACTTGGCGACTTAGTTGCGCCCATCGGTTTTGGGCTTGTTGGGTTGATTGCAGCAGGTGTATTCGGCGCAATACTTTCCAGCATCGACTCCATGCTGAACTCTGGGGCTACACTGGTCACTTTCGATATTTACAAGCGTTACCTCAACCCCAATGCCGACGACCAAAAACTCGTCAAGGTAGGCCGAATTTGGGTTCTGTTTTTCCTCTGCTTGGCGGCCTTGGTGACGATTTTCATAATGGATCCGAATTCAAAGGACAGTTTCTTTCTTCAGATTGCCAATCACCAGTCTAAGCTAATAGCAGGAGTCGTTATTGCGTTTTTCCTCGGCTTGTTATGGAAAGGAGGGACAGCTACAGCGGGTTTCGTTGCCATAGTATCTGGAGTTGTTTTTTCGTATGGGATTCCATGGATTTACGAGTTGGTTGCATCTGAGTCGTTGATCGCGACATTTGGAAAATCACTTAACTTCATGCACAGCGTGTTTCTCGCAGCGATACTCTCCACTTTTCTCTACGTTGTCATTAGTTTGTTAACCAAGCGGGAAAATGAAGATGCCGAAAACCAGTCTTTCACTTGGGTTGGTTTGGGGATTTTCTCGTCGAAGGGTTTGAAAGTATTTGGGACGAAACTTGGCATGACCTTGGTTTTCTTCGCGATTTTGGGTTACTGTCTGTGGCAGAATGTCGCCGCACCGGTCGTTCTAGCAACAATTGGAGCACTGTGGACCTGGGTGATGTTCATCAGTTCCGCGCTCAAACCAACCGATGGAGATAAGTCCTCAAGTCTACTCAAAGACGATCGTGTTTGGGGTGGTTTGTTGGCCGCTTGTGCGGTGTTTATGTTGTTTTACTTCAAGTAAACCAAGCGCTTGGCCAAGCGCAAAAAATCAGGCGAACAATTCTTTCATTCGAGCCAATCCGGTGGAAATGACTTCCAAAGGATCCTGCTCCCAAAGCTCAGCATTGAACAATTCGAGGCTGACTGTTTTGTCGTAACCGATCTCTTTGAGCACGCCGATCTCCGCTTTTAGATCGATCTGTCCTTCACCGATCATCACCCGATCGGGATCTTTTTGAGTTGTTGGCGGTTTGTTGTGCGCCGCATCATCTATGTGGTAGTGGCTGATTTTATCCACTGGAATCTGGCGCAACTCCTCCAGAGTTGAGTTGCTGTTCCAGTTGTGGAAGGCGTCAAGGATGATGGAGGAATCAGGGTCGTCCGCCTTTTGCACAATGTCCCACGCATCGCCCAACCGGTAAACAGACTTAAAGAAACTGATGTATTCGAAGGTTGGCTTGATGCCTTCTTCGCGCCCGATTTGAAGCAGGTCGCGGTATCTTTCCGGGAGATGTTCGGTCTCCGTTTTTTCCAACGGCGGAGTCGCGACAATGTACGGGGACCCAAGACGCGCACAAAGCGCGAACCGCCGCTTGGCCTCGTCCTTGACCAATTGGTATTCCCATCCATCCATGTCTCCCCACTGCCGAATGGCAATCATGCTGGGGACAAATAAACCGTTGTCGGCGATGGCTTTTTCAACATCGTATACCTCACCACCACGGCCGATGTAGTCATAGATATCGTTCACCCAGAGCTCGATACCATCGTAGCCGGCTTGGCCTGCCAACTCGATTTTTCGAATCAAAGGCTGAGGTTTGATGGTGCTGGTATTTAAGCAAAATTTCATGATTTAAAAGGGGCCAAGCCGGGGT
>JAPPPH010000119.1 GCA_028817635.1 Verrucomicrobiales bacterium
CTCCAATTCCGAACAACAACTGACAAACTCGCAACGGAGGGACGAGCCTGCGAGTCCGAAATGCCTTTTTTGAAAAACGCCCGAACAAACTCCGCGGCTCTGCGGCTCCGCGTGCGAATCATCATTTGACGAAAAGTTAGGTCCACAGGTCGGAGACCACGCCGTGGCTGTCGGCGAACGAATTCATCTCCACGCCCATGAGGTTGGCCAACGTGAGCCAAAGGTTAGAGTTGAGCGTGCCGCTCTTCATCCTGATGAAGCGACCCTGCTTGATCTGTCCCTGCGCACCTCCGGCCACAATCATCGGCAGGTCATAGAACTGGTGCGTGGCTCCATCGCCAAGGGCCGCGCCGTAGGTGATCAGCGAGTTGTCCAGCATGGTGCTGCCATCCGATTCCTTGATCTCCTTCATGCGGCGGATCATGTAGGCGTACTGCTGCATGTGGAACGTGTCGATCTTCGCCAGCTCGAGGTAGCCGTTGCCCTTTTGGTTATGGGTCATGTTGTGGTGCTGCACCGGCTTGTCGAACACGCCCTCATACATCAGCGTGGCATCCCAGCGCTCCGGGCCGATCATGAACGTGGACACATTCGTGATGCCCATCTGGAACCCGAGCAGCATCAGGTCGGCCTGCAACCGGATGTATTCGCCGCGCGGCAGGATTTCCTCCTTGGGAACGGAGATGTCGGCATCGGCCAGCAGCTTCTCGAGCTTGGCCATGCGCACCTCGACGTTTCGAACCATGGTCATGTACTCGTCCATCGTTGCGCGATCCTCGCTGGAGAGCCTGCTTGAAAGCGCCTTGGCATCGGCCAGCACGAGGTCGGTCACGTCGCTCACATGCGTGCGCAGACTGTCCTTGGAAAACAACCGGTCGTAGAGCTTGCGCGGGTCGCGAATCGACGGCGCAATCTTGCCGGGGCCGTACCACGAAATGTTGTCGAACTCGATCGGCTCCTTCGGCGCGCGAAAACCGTTGCAACTGATCTCGAGCGTGTTGAGCACCGTTTTGTAGCCGACCTTATCGCCAATCACCTGATCCAGCGTGCGCCCATTCGGGTGGCGAATGTTTTGCTCAGCCGCCTGCACCGGGGAAAGGCTGGTGAGGTAACAGGAAGCTCCCTGCGCGTGAACGTCCTGCCCGTTTTTAAATGTCCGGTCGAGACCGGTGATCATCGTGACATCCTTGGCGTGTTCCTTGAGCGGCTGCATCGTGGGCGTCCACTCGAGGTCGTAAATGCCCGGCTCATTCTTGAATCGCCGCTGCTCCTTGGTTTTATCGGCGTTAAACCCGCCGATGAAACCGGGAATCTCCGCCTGATCCTCTCCCGGGAAAAACTGACGCCGCACGATCCCGTTGGGGATGTACATGATCACCAGTTTCTTGTCCGGCTTGGCCAAGCGCTTGGCCGCCATGGCGGCGGGAGACGAATGCAGCATCGGCAGCAACATCGTTGCGCCGCCAGCTTTCAAAAACGAACGTCGTGAAATATTTTTTGGACTCAACATGGCAAACCTCCGGTGAACCGCCATTCTGGGTTGAAAACCCCGTATTGCAAGCGGTTCTTTTACGGACGTCGCAGGACAAAAACTATTCGATGTGCAGGAACTCGTTGCTGCTGAGCATGCTACGGACGAGGCTCGACCATGCCTGTGTTTCCGCTTGGCCAAGCGGGGTTGAACCGGTGTGCGCCTTGGCCAGGCGCGTGCGCAGATAGCTGCCCGCGAAGGCCAGCTCTTCCGGTTGCGGTGGCCGGTTGAAAATCAACTCGTACAGCTTGGCCAAGCGCTTGGTTTCGTCAGGGGCAACCTTGGCCAGGCGCTGCGCGATGGCGGCCGCCTGTTCGTGGATGAACTCTGAGTTCATGAAGTACAATGCCTGCAGCGTGGTCACCGTCGAGCGCCGGTCGCCAAAGTGCAGGCTGCCATCCGGGCCGTCGAATAAATCGAGGTACGGATTCTTTTGGATCCGCTGCTGCATGAGATAGACGCTGCGTTTTTTGGACGCATAATTCTCCTGAAACGGTTCGTGCTGCCGGTAAAAATAGGTGAGGTGATGCGGAAACGGATGCCGCCCACCCGGCTTGCGGTCGAGTTCGCCGCTGAAAACGAGCAGGGCATCCCGGAGTTGCTCGGCATCAAGCCGCCGCCGGTTGGCCCGCCAGAGGAAATGGTTTTCGGGATCAACAGCGAGGTTCGCAGCATGGTCGTCGTTGGCCAACCGATAGGTGCGCGAGGTCATGATGGCCCGGTGCATCTGCTTAACCGACCAGCCGTTATTCATGAATTCAGTCGCCAAGTGATCGAGTAACCCGGGGTGTGTTGGCGCCATGCCACGAACACCAAAGTCGCTCGGAGTGGTCACAATCCCCCGGCCAAAATGATAATGCCAGATGCGGTTGGCCATGACGCGTGCAGTCAGCGGGTTGTCCGGTTGCGTGAGCCAGTCGGCCAGCTCCAGCCGGCCGCTGCCCTTGGCGGATTCGGGCAGCTTTTGTCCGCCGAGCACCTGCAGGAATCCGCGGCGCACCAGCGCCCCCTGCGTGCGCTTGCCGGGGTCGCCCTGTTTTTGAATGTGTGCATCGGCGATCATGCCGTCGTTGATGGCAAACGCGATCTCCAGCGGAGGAAACGTTTTGGCCACCTCGGCCCGTTGGGCGCGAATCTCCTCAAGCTCCGCCCAGACGGACTGCCGCGTCTTTGGCCCCTTGACCACTTGCGACTGGAACAACCTGTACTCAGCAAACTTGTCGCGCTCTTTTTTGTCCCAGCCCGCAAGGCGTTCTCGGAACGGCTTCAGAATTTCGTCCGCCTGTTTTTGACCGACACGGTAGGCGAAGTCCTTCCGATATGGCTGATGCTCCGCTCCGGCGTGCGGATAGACCGAGCTGTTGAAAATGCCGTAGAGCGCGTAGTAGTCTGCCGTCGGGATGGGATCAAATTTGTGGTCGTGGCAGCGGGCGCAGCCGATCGTCAACCCGAGAAAGGTCTTTCCGATGTTGTTGAGCGTGTCTTCAATCGTGATGTGTTTCAGGTTGTGCGGGCTGACCCCGATCCGCCGCGAGATGGCGATGTAACCAGTGGCAATTTTTTTCTCCCAACTCGCAGCTTCATCGCCGGCCGGCAACAGGTCGCCGGCAATTTGCTCTCGCACAAACTGGTCATACGGCTTGTCGTTGTTGAAGGCATCGATGACGTAGTTGCGATACTTGAAGGCTTCCGGCACGGGGAAATCGGCGGCATCCCCGGCGGTGTCCGCGTAACGCACGAGGTCCAGCCAGTGGCGTCCCCAGCGCTCGCCATAGTGGGGCGAATCCAGCAGGCGATCGATCAATCGCTCCCATGCGTCCGGTGAATCATCCGCAAGAAATGCCTCAATTTCCTCAGGGGCAGGCGGCAGGCCAATCAGGTCAAACGTGGCACGACGGATCAGTGTCCGCTTGGTCGCCAGCGGCACAGGGGTCAGTTCTTTTTCGGCCAGTTTTCGAAAAACGAACACATCGATCGGGTTACGCGACCACTCGGGCGGCGCATCGGGGATGGCCGGTTTCGCAACAGGCCGGAACGACCAGTGGTTGCGTTGTTCGTCGGTGATCTCGCTGGTGGCAAACCCGATCGATTGAGCCTCTGCCCAGACGGCCCCCTCGCGAATCCAGCGTTTCAGGTCGTTGACGACATGATTGGGGAGTTTCTTTTTTGGCGGCATCGACAGGTCGGGGTCGATGTGCCGAACCGCCTTGAGCAACAGACTCTCCTTCGGTTTACCCGGCACCAACGCCGGCCCACTGTCGCCCCCGGCGAGGGCAGCCTCGCGGGAGTCAAGTTTCAGGCCGCCTTTGGCCTTGTGCCCGTGACACTCAAAACAGTGCGTCGACAAAACCGGCCTCACGCGGGACTCGAAAAAATCCTGCCGCTCATCCGCTTGGCCAAGCGCTTGGCCAAGCAGCAAAAACAAAAAAAGGATGGTCCGGGAAAAACACATCGCGAGTCAGGGCCGCTCGAGGCCGTGCTTGTCGTAAAGCCGCTGCCAGTAGTTTTTCCAATACTTGTCGTAGTAATCGTAAGCGGCTTTTTGAATGTGCGGCAGCTCTGTGACCTTGGGCGAGTTCGGGCTGTAGTTCTTGAGATGCGCTTGGCCGACGCGGCAGCGCGGCGACACAAATCGCCACTCCGGTTTGCCTAACACATCCTCGCAGAGCTTGGCCCCGACTGGGTCGTACTTGATGAGCTGATCGCGGGTGTGGATGTGGTTGTGGTCGTGGTCCATCGTGCGATTGGTGTCGAACCAGCACTGATAAATCTCCGCCCAGTACTCCGCCCGGTTTTTCGCCGCGTAACACTGCTTCGGCCCGCCAAACTGGATCAGCACCTTGTCATCCTTGGTGACCTTCACCTTGGCGTCGGCCTTCTTTCCGTTCACCAGAATATCGCCCGAATTCAGGCATTTGCGGAGCAGCCTTGGCGACTCGTCGGGAAACGATTGTTTCAGGGCAGCCAGCAACCGCACCGGCGTCTCGCTCTTGACTCGACGATACCGCTGGGCGGCCCGGCCATCGTTCCAAATGCCGGTCTTCTTTACGTTCTCAAACGCTGCCGTGAGCCGTTTTTGCAGCGTCTCATCAAACCCGGCTCCGTGGACGACATGCCCAAATTCATGCACGAGGATGCTCTCCAGTTGCATGCCGCCCGGATATTCCATCACATCCTCTTCCGCGAAAACCACCGTGGGCCGCGAGCCGATGTAGGTCAGAAAACCGCGCTGCCGCCAGTTGTAAAAATCCAGCTCCTCCCCAGTTTTGTTCGAGGCAAACTGCGGCAACTGCGAGGTCAACTCGTCATGACCAATCAACAGGCAGAGCACCTTCTTTTTGCGAATCCGCTCTGCAATCTCCGGCTTGAGCCCCTGCATGAGCATGTCGAACTGATACGCCGTCTCGCGGTGGGCCAGATTGGCAACCTTACTGGAGGTGGCGATCAGGATGCCCTGAATCATCGTCCCCTTTTTGTAAAATCCCCGGTCGAGCTTGTACTCCTTGGCCTGCGCCTCGGTGAGCGGCTTGACGGCATATCCCCCCTCCGCCTTGGTAGCCGCACAAAGAAACAAAACTCCAATCAGGCCGATTAAAAATGACTTGGTCAGGTGCACGGCGCAACGTTACCCAAGCCATCCGCTCAGGCAACACCGGATCAGAGAAAGTTAGACGCCAGCTTGATGGCCTCGAACAGGCTGTTGGGGTTCGCTTGGCCAAGGCCGGCGATGTCGAGCGCGGTGCCGTGGTCGACGGAAGTGCGGACGATCGGCAGGCCGAGCGTGGTGTTCACCGCTTCGTCAAAACAAAGCGCCTTGAGCGGGATATGCCCCTGATCGTGGTACATGCAGACGAACAGGTCGGTATCGCACCGCTTGGCCGGCAGAAACGCGGTGTCAGGCGGAACCGGCCCCTCGACGTTGAGGCCCAGCTTCCGCGCCGCCTCGATCGCCGGGATGATGGCCGTCTGTTCCTCCTTACCGAACAACCCGTTCTCCCCGGCGTGCGGGTTCAGGCCAAGGACAACGATTCGGGGTTCGCCACCGCGGATGCGCCGCATGGCCTGTGCGCCCAACTCGATGGCGTCGAGGATCGCGACCTTGGTCAGCAGCCCGGGCACCTCGGCGTAACCCACGTGGGTAGTCACGAAAACCGCCCGCACCTCGCTCGAGTATTGCAGCATGCAGGAGCGTGGTGCGTGGGTTTTCGCCGCAAAAATCTCCGTATGCCCCGGGAACGGGATACCGGCCGCGTGCAGTGCCTCCTTGTTGATCGGCGCCGTGGTCACGGCCGAAACCTGCCCACTCAATGCCGCGTTAATGGCATCCTCAATGTACGTGAACGCGGCTCGGCCGGTGGCGGCGTTGACCGTGCCCGTGGTGAAGTCGCCGAGGCCGATCGCGCCGATGTCGAGCACGCACGGGGAATCGGCCTCGCTCAGCCCGGCGACGACCCTCTCCGGCTTGGCCAAGCGGCACTGCACAGCCGCCTGCTCCAGCACCGCCGCACTGCCAAAAATGACCGGCGTGCAAAGCCGAGAGATTTCGTCATCCTGCAGCAGCCGCAGACAAATCTCCGGCCCCACCCCGGCGGGGTCGCCCATCGTCACAGCTATCTTGGGAAGGGTCATCAATTATCAGCCAAGCGCTTGATTTTATTCGTGCAACAGAAAAGCAGGGAGAATCCCCTCATGCGCTCCAGCCTGCCTACCAGAAAAATCGGCGGCAATGCGAATCGACACCAGCGGCGACAGTTGACGGGAATGGGGTTGGTGATATGTTGCCGAATAAATCGCTTATGAAAATGTTAATGCGATCGATCGCCGTTTTGTTTTTCTGTGTGGTGGCAATGCCGCTTGGCCAAGCGGTGTCGGATACGGACGTGTATTTGATTAAGGCGGAGAGGGTCACGATCGAGGAGGAGAAAATCACCATCGTCGGTTCGGCAAGGCTCAAGATGGTGGTCATCAAGGACGACCACGACCCGGCATACAAAGGGCACCAAATCTGGGGGCGACCAGCCGCCTGGGTATTTGCCAAGGCGGACAAGGGTACGTTTGTGATTCACAAACCCAAGCCACGGATCATTAAAAACAAAAAACTGCGCCCGAAGAATTACGAGTTGGGCCTCAAGAATCTCGAGAAAGCCTGGCAAAGCTCGATTCAGGCGGCCAAGGATGCGCAGGCTGGCAAACCGGTCGGGCGCATCGGCTACTACAAACCCTCCGTGACCATTAAGGGAAACATGGTTACGGCCATCGAGGGGAAAGCCTACATGTTTATTAACCGTGACGGCGACACACCCAAGGCGCAGTCTGCGCCCAACGTGAGAATCAAATTGGAAAGCGTGTTCGTGACCGACCTCGACAAGGCGCTGGCGTTCTACACCGGCAAACTTGGCTTCGTGAAAAAGCAGGACATCCCGATGGGCGAAACGAGGTTCGTGACCGTGGTGTCACCCGAGGAACCCAACGGCACCGAGTTGATGCTCGAGCCCAACGGCGAACACCCGGCCACCAAGGCGTTCAAGACGGCACTCTACAAGGAGGGCATCCCGCTGACTGCTTTCTGGGTGGAAGACATCCAAGCAGAATACAAAAGGCTGAAGGAACTGGGCGTGGAGTTTCGGTCCAAGCCACAGGACTACGGCCCCTCCACTGCCGCCATTCTCGACGACACCAACGGCAACCTGATCATGATCTATCAGGAAAACGAACCGAAGAATTAAGGTTTTTCACGCATGGTCAGTTTTTGAACCAAGGTGAACGCGCGTTTTTGGTGATCTCGGCATCCAGCGTTTCCATGCGGGCGCGAAGGTCTTTGACGATCGCGGGCTTGGCTTCGGCGAGGTTGTTTTGTTCGCCCAGATCCTTGGAAAGATCAAAGAGGAAGATCTGCGGTGGCCGGTTGTTGGGGTTACGGCGCGGTTTCTTAATAAGCAGTTTCCATTTCTCGCTCCGAATACCTTCCAGATCACCGCGCGAGGTGTAGTGCAGAAACTCCGTGCGTGGGGAAACGGCTGTTGTGCCTTTCCAGAGGCCGGACACGTCCATGCCGTCAATCTTGCGGTCCTTGGGCAATGGCTTGCCGGTGATGGCTGCTATAGTCGGGAGCAGGTCAATGGTGCCAGTGAGTTCATCGCAAACCGAGCCGGCGGGAATACCGGGGCCGCGCATCACATAGGGCACACGTTGGCCGCCCTCGAAGGTGGTGCCTTTGCCGTCGCGCAACGGGCCAGCCGAACCGCCGTGGTGACGGAAGGGCAGCCACGGGCCGTTGTCGGTGGTGTAGATGACGTAGGTGTTGTCGGCAAGTTTCAGGTCATCTATCGTCTTGAGCAAGCGGCCCACCTCGGCATCGATGTGCTCGATGGTGTTGATGTAGGCCCGTTTGGGATCCGGATCGCGCACCTCGTCCGGCACATAGAGAGGGATGTGCGGCATGGAGTGCGGTAGGTAGACGAAGAACGGCTTGTCCTTGTTGGCCTTGATGAAGTCGATGGACTTTTGCGTATAGCGGCGCGTGACGGTGCGTTGGTCGACCGGCAGTTCGACGATTTTCTCGTCTTCAAAAAGCGGCGTCTTCCACTTGGTGAGCGTGGACTCGGGGTCGGCCCACAAGATATCCATCCCCTGCCAGCCACCGCGCGGCTTGCCCTTGTTGTCGGGGTGGTTCATGTCGTTGGAGTAAGGGATGCCGTAGTAGGTGTCGAAGCCGTTGGCGGTCGGCAGCGTTTCCTTATGATGACCGAGATGCCATTTGCCAAAGCAGGCAGTGGCGTAGCCCTGTCCTTTCAGGTGATCGGCGATGGTGTGCTCCTTGGCGTTCAGGCCCTTGGTCGAGGCGGGGAACAGCACGTGCTGATGCATGCCCACGCGCTTGGGATAACAACCGGTCAACAACGCCGCGCGCGAAGGAGTGCACACCGGCGAGGCCACCATGAAGCTCGTGAACTTCCGCCCCTCCTTCGCGATGCGATCAATGTTCGGCGTTTTGATCGTCTTCGACCCAAAACAGCTCAAATCGCCGTACCCCTGATCGTCGGTGAAAATAATGACGAAATTGGGCTTGGCAGCGTGGAGGGATCCCGCAGCAAACAGAAACGCGGACAGGACACAGGCTTTAAGAAAGTTAACTGGTTTCACGGCGGGTAGTTTCCAGCGAACCCGCTGCTTCGTCAATCAACTTGAACCGAGAACGGCTTAAACTCCGCTCAACGCCTCCGTGCTACCGCCGAAACTCTTGGCTTCGACGCCCAGCTTGTGGAGCATGGTGAGGTAGAGGTTGGACAACGGCAACTCGGTGTAACGCATCTCAGCCTGCCAACCGGAGTCGTTGGCAATGCCGGATGTCGCCTCGTTTTTGTCGTTGCCCTCGCCGAACTTCAGGTACTGGCCGTGCCTGAAGCCCATGTTTTTGCCACCGAACAGCAGCAGCGGGTAATTGCGAGAGAGATGAAACGCGCTGGAGGCCGAGCCGAAAAAGAGCGCGGTGTTATCGAGCATGCTGCCCTCGCCGCCCGGCTCGGGCGTGGCCTTGAGCCGGCTGGCCAAGCGGCCCAACTCGTCGTTGATAAACCGGCAATAGGTGCCAAAATTCTTAAAGCCATCCGGCTCGCGCGTGGCGTGGGAAAGCTGGTGGGTGAGCTTGAAGCCCACGGCGCGGCCAAGGTAGTCGCTGATGCCGACGCCGTTTTCGCGACCCAACTGATAGGTGGCCACGCGGGTAGTATCGGTCTTGAACGCGAGGTAGATCAACTCATACATTGTGCGGAGGTAATTGCGTGGATCCTCCGGCGTGACATCGAGCTTGAGATGATCGACGTCCACCTGCGGGAGCGGGATGTTTAACCAGCGCTTGGCCTTTTCTACCTTTACCTCGGTATCGCGCACGGACTGCAGATACTCGGTGAGCGTCTCCTGATCGTGTTTGGACAGCGAGCGCTTTAACGAGCGCGCGTCCTCCATCAAGTCATCGAGCGCGCTCTTGCTGAGGGCCAAGCGACGGGCGGCGTCCGGGCCGCTTTTCACAAAGAGCATGTCGAAGATGCGCTTGGGCTTGTGCTCGGCCGGAATCGGCCGGCCGCTAGCGTTGTACGACATCGTCTGCGCGCCGCGAGGAGAGCCGGTACCGCCGTCCGTCGACATCACCATCGAGGAGAGTCGGGTGTGCTTACCGGCTTCTGCGGCGAACACCTGGTCGAGGGAAACACTGTTTTGATAATCGCCATCCGCGCCGGTGTCTGCGCCGGTGAGGAATTGATCCGCATTGGAGTGACCATGAACACGGCGCACCGCCGGGTGCGACAGGCCAGAGAAAATCGTCAGGTCATTGCGCAGCGGCTCGAGGGTCTCCATGCATTTTGTGAAGGTGAAATCCCTGCCGCTACCGTGCGGGAACCAACTCCAATCTTCGTAGCCCGGATCCTTGACCAGTGGCATGGGCACGCCGTCCGGCATGTAAAAACAGGCCAAGCGCTTTCGCTGAACCGGCTGCTGTGCTGCGCGGGCAACTCCGGAGAAGGACTCAAACCAAGGCAGCGCCAGCGCAACGCCTGTGCCTCTCAAAAACTTCCGACGATCCAGTGCAGATAGGTTTGTGTTCATGGCCTTCGTAGTGCAGCGGTCATTTTAACTGAAATAAATCACTTTTCACAATCAGAATTACGAGGTCCTGCAGCCCGTCGCCTTGCTCCCTCAGCTCGGCGGTGATGCGATCCACCTCGGCTCGGTCGCCAAACGTCAGCGGCCGGCCAAGCGCGTAGGCGGCCAGTTTGTGGGTCATCGCACGGGCAAACTGATCCTGCCGGTTAGCCAACAGGTACTCCTTCAGGCCAACCATCCCGCGCAACTCGTGTTTGTTGAACAACTTGCTGGTGGCGTCGACCGGCTCCTTGCCGATCGTGTCGCGCCACCTGCCAACGGCATCAAAGTTTTCGAACGCGATCCCCCACGGGTCGATCTTGGCGTGGCACGAGTAGCAGGCAGGGTCGTCGCGATGTTGCTCCATCCGCTGCTTGAGCGTGAGCTTGAGAATCTCCGGGTCGGCCAAGTCGATCTCTGGAACGGCAGGAGGGGGTGGGGGCGGGGGATCATTCAAAATATTTTCCAGCAGCCAGATGCCGCGCTTGAGCGGATGCGAATCCTTGCCGTCCGAGTTCATCGCCAGCAACCCGGCCTGCGTTAGCAATCCACCGCGTCGATCGCTTGGCTTCAATTTCACCGGGCGCAAATGGTCGCCCGTCAACTCCGGCAGCTTGTAGTGCCTCGCCAAGCGGTCGTTCACCATCGCATAATCGGACTGCAGAAAATCGGTCACCGGCCGGTTACCCCGCAGCACCTCGGCAAAAAAAGCCACAGGCTCTTTCTTCATGGCCTCCATCAGTAGCGGGTCAAAGCGACCGTGTGCGCCGGTATCGACCTTCAGGAAATCCAGCAGCTCCAGTCCCAGCCATTGCCGCGTAAAGTGCTTGGCCAAGCGCTTGGCCTTTGCGTCAGCCAACATGCGCTTGGTCTGGCGCTCGAGCACTTTGGGATTTCGCAACCGGCCCTGCTTGGCCAAGCGCAGCAGCTTGGCGTCCGGTTGGCTGCACCAGAGGAAAAACGAAAGCCGGCTGGCCAACTCGTAATCCGGAATACCCTCTTCACCCGCCTCCCTGTCGCGGACAAGATACAAAAACTTGGGCGAAGCCAAAACCGTGGCCATTACCTCGACCAGTGCCTCCTGCAAATCCTCGCACTGCGGCCGGAGCTTGGCCAAGAGCGCCATCTTTTGATCGACCTCCGCCTCGGTGGCCGGGCGGCGCCAAGCGCGGCGCATGAACTGCGTCAGTACCTTGCGGGCATACTTGTCCTCGCTCGCTCGGCCTTGGCCGTCGAAGAAAATTCGCGTGTGCGATTCCGGCGGCCACTGGTCAAAAGTTGGTGCGGTGATCTCCACATAGTCGATCTGCACGGCCACTTTTTTGCTGGAGACATTTCGGATGTGAAAGAACTCCGCCGGGTTGGGCAGGTCACCCAGTTTTGTGATGTGCCGATAGGCGTTGCGGGCGATCTCGCTGAGTCGAACGTCCCAGTGATAAAACTCCGGCTTGTCCGGCGACGCAGTGACAGTGACGTCGTGATCCCCGGCACGCACCGTGACCCGCGAGTCATTGCTGGCCTGATTGCCAAAGTACAATCGCAGTGTGGGCGGATGCATATCCTCAGCCGAATAACGTGCCGCACGGATGCGCACGCGCATGTTGCCCACGTCCGGCAGGCCGTCGCCGACGTCGATGATGTACCTCGCGTTGGCCGGGATCATCACGATATCCGGCGAGACCGGCGGCACCTCTGGCCTCGTGGTGGTGGGGATCCATGCGTGCTTGGCCCCGCCATAACTCCAACTCGGCCCGATGCCCTGTCCGGTCACCAAATCCCGATAATGCATCCCGTTGTGGTTGCGCTCAAATTTCTCGCCCTGTTGCTGAAACGCCTCCTCGACCGTGAGCCCCTCCTCCTTGATCCGTTTTCGCGTTCCCTCAATGTTTGCCGTGTACTTGTGATTGATCCGCTTGGCGGCGTCCCGCATCGAAATTCCGTAGTAGACCGCCTGCGGCTGCGGCCCGCGAACAGTCGCCCGCTCCAGTGCCTTGCGCGCCAGCTCGCGGTACTGATCGAACTGCACCGCAGTCATTTGCAGCAACTCGGAGCTGTTTTTGAATCCATCCTCTGAGGCCGTCTCCGGTGGCAGGTCGCGTGAGAAATCGTGCGGAATTCCCAACAGATCCTGCAGCGCGTACTTGTATTCATAACGCGTCATCCGACGGAATGAAGTATGCCCCTGCTCGCTTCGTCGCACCTGCGACGCCACCTGAATCTCCCCGGACAACCAGTCCACAATCCGGGCCTTCTCGGCATCGGTGAGTTGCACCTCGGCATCCTCCGGCGGCATCTCGCCGTTGCCAACCACGTCAAACACCTCCAGCCACCAGTTGACATCCTTCCCCTTGAGCAGGTTGGGGTCGAGTGTATCGACCCTAAACTTGCCCTTCTGCTTATCCGGTCCGTGACAGCCCACGCACACACGCTTCAGCACCGGCTGCACCTCTGCGCGGAACTTGGCCAAGCGCGGCTCAGGCACCTCCTCCCGCTTGGCCAAGCCCTTGGCCAAGCTGCCACCAAGCAGCACAATTGCCATTGCCAAAAAAAAGACCCTCATGAACTCCCGCACTGCTACCACCATCCCCCCATTTCCGCGAGAGGATTTGAAATTAACCTACATGCCAATCTCAACTATTTCGTTTGTGTTCAACCCACCTCTCCCGCAGTCTACTGGGAGTGTGAGTGCGGCCGAAATTGAGAAAATGACTACCTCGGAACGCCTGCAGGCGATGGAATCGTTGTGGGATGCCTTGTGCCGTGAGCCTGATAAGTTGAATTCACCCAATTGGCACGGCGAGGTTTTGTCTGACCGCCGGACCAAAATTGAAGACGGCGAAGCCAGTTTTGTATCACTCAAGGAAGCCCGTCGCAGGCTGCTGGGATGAAGTCTGTAGAGGTCAGTCTTCTCGACGAGGCACTCCTTGATCTTGAAGCCGGCCGCCAATTCTACGACGGACAAGACCCCGGTGTTGGCCTGTACTTTCTTGAGTCCGTTTTTGAAGACATCCAGTCACTTCGAAACACGGCCGGCGTCCATCCCATACATTTCAGCTATCAAAGAATGCTCACAAAACGATTCCCGTTTGCCGTCTATTATGAGGTCATTGACGATACGGCCCGAGTCGTGGCAGTGCTCGACATGAGACAGAATCCGAACGGAATCCGATCGATCCTGGATTGGCGAAGCATTCAGTCGGATGGTTAATCGAAGCCGTAATCGCTCCCTACTTCCGCAAAAAAATCTCGCTGGTAGCGACGAGGTGGACGAGGTCGCGGAGGCGGTTGCCGTTTTTGGCGAGGGCGGTGGTGATTTTGTTGACCTCGCCGCGGTCGAGGGGCTCAAGCCGGCGGCCGGTGGCGTAGGTGAGCATTTTCTCGGTGAGGCAACGGGCGAAATCCGGCTCGCGTTTCAGGAGCATTTGCTTGAAGGCGACAATGTCGGCGAGTTGATCGCCGTTGGGCAGCTCGGTGGCCGGATCAATCTGCGGCCGGCCGTCGGTACGATAATGGGTGCGCCAGCGGCCGACGGGGTCAAAGTTTTCGAAGGCAAATCCCATCGGGTCGATCTTGCGATGGCAACTGGCGCAGGCTTCGTGTTTGCGATGCAGCTCGAGCTGTTCGCGAATGGTCTTGGCGTTGCGCAGGTCGGGCGAGAGCGGCTCAACATCGGGCGGCGGCGGCGAGGGCGGTGAGCCCAAAATATTTTCCAGCAACCACACACCGCGTACGATGGGCGAGGTGTCCACGCCGTTAGCGGTGGCGGTCATCACGGCGGGCATGGTGAGGATGCCGCCTCGGCGCGGGTCATTGGTCGGCACGCGGATCATGCCTTCGCCGGGCACATCGTAGCGGTTGTACATCCAGCGGGCAATGTGGGCATTGAGGTACGTGTGATCGGAATGGATAAAGGTGGTGATGCGTTCGTTGCGCACAAGCACGTCAGCGAAAAACGCAGCGGCCTGCTTCGAGAGCATCGGCTCCATTCTGCGGTCGTGATAAAACCGGAATGGACCACCCTTCTCCGGCGGCATTTTGCCAAGCTTGTCGAGCCGCAGCCAGGTGGTGGTGAAGTTCTGCACGAAGGCCTCGGCCTTGGGATCTTTCAACATGCGCTCCACCTGCGCGCGCATCACAGCCGGATCGCGCAACTTGTGTTCCGCCGCGAGACGAAAAAGTGTTTCGTCCGGCATCGAGGACCACAAAAAATAACTAAGGCGCGAGGCCAGCGCGTAGCCGTCGAGGGCGCCGGCATTTTCGCGCAGGTACAGGAAACGCGGTGAGCACAAGAGCGCCGTGTAACCGGCCTGCAAGGCGCGGATGGCGCGAGCCTCATCGGGATTGCCCACCACCTGCTGCGGCGCGGCGGGCATCACCGAGAGCGGCGCACTGGCAATACCCGGCCCGCTCCAGGCGAGGCGCAGGCTGTTCGGCCGGCCGTACGCAAAATACTCCAGCCGAATGGCGTGCGTGCCCTTGCTCAGGCGCACCTTGCCGCGCTTGGTGGACGCGCCGTGCAAACCGTCGTGCTCGATGGCTTTTTGGCCGGCAACCAGCAGGCGCGAGCCGTCGTCTGAGGCCAGTTCAAATTCGTACTCGCCGGCCACCGGCGTCTCGAGCCGGCCCTCGAACACCATGCCGTAATAGTCGGGCTTGCGCGCGGGGCGGATGTCGACCAATCCACTAGCCAACGCTCCCTCGGCCGCCGGCTTCAATTCATCGAACACCGGCAGCTTCGTCCATTTGCCGTGGTACACGCGGTACTTCAAATCCTTGATTGCGCCCAACGGCTTGGCCTTGGGATCCGCCATCAATCCGCGCACGAGCTTCACGTACGGTGCCACCTCGGCATCGGTCACCGGCCGGCGCCAGGCGCGAGCGGCGAAATTCTTCAGCAGCTTTTCAACATCCGCTTGCGACACCGGCCCGCTACCGTACAACGCCACGTGACTGCGCGGCGGCCATTGGTCAATCAACGGCTCGAGCTTCAGCCGATGCACGCGCACATTCGGCCCGGCGTAACCAGCCTTGAGCAGCACGCGCGCCATTTCCACCGGCCACGCATCAAACACTTCCTTCGGCACCGTCTTGCGGTCCGGGCGCGGTTTGAATTGTGCCGGATAATATTTCTCCACCAACCGCTCGGCGCGAAAGTTGCGGTCGTACGGCCCATTCTCCCAGCCGATCCACGGCATCCACGTGTCATCAATCCACAGCTCGGCGCTGAAGGTGCGCCGCTTGCCGTCACCGGGCAATTCCCAAACCTGCACCGTGCGCGACGTGGGTCCGCCAATGCCGCCGTTGCGCGCATCGGCCACATGCAGGCCGATCTTGAACGGCTGCGATTGATCGGTCTTGGCCAGTTCATCCCACGGATGTTTCTGGTTGTGCCCGGAAACCTCCACTGTCACGCGGTACCGCCCCGAGACGCGCACGCCGCCGCCCAACTCGCGCGGCACCAATCGGCCATCGCCGCCCTCGTAATAACGCTGCGTCAGCAGGTCGACCTCCTTGTGAAACTCCTCGCGCGCCACGGTCTCGATCGTGCGTTGACCCAGCTTGCGGCCCTGCACGAACGGCGCGGCAAACTCGCGCGGCTCCACCGAAGGCTTCGGTCCGGGATGCGTCGCGGCGCCAATGGTTTCCTCCGCCGCACCGAGCATGAGCTTGAGCAGAAAATCGGACATCACCAGCCGGTCACCGATATTGGCAAAGCCCTCATCCAGTTCGTCTTCAGGAAAGAAGCGAACCGGATCGTTGCCTTGCCGTTCCACGCGGCCGTTGCCGTTGTTGTCCACCAGCCCGCTCACTGCGCCGGGTCGATAGGGGGCGCCCTGCAGGTGCAACAGATCACGAAGGGTGCTGCGCAGCTCGAGGCGATTCAAACGGCGGATGACTGTTTGACCGCCCGTGCTTTTGCGCTGCGCATAGGCGAGCTCCAGCCGCGCGCTGAGGGCGTCGATGAACTGGGCGGTGTCCGCGCGCTTGGGTTGCGCGGCTTTCTTGGGCGGCATCTCGCCGAGGTTCAGTTGATCCAACGCATCCTGCCAGATCTCCAGTGTGCGCCGGTCGGTGAGGTCGGTGCCCAGCGTGTCGAAGCGGATTTCGTTCTTCTGTTTGTCCGGCCCATGACACTCGATGCAGTGCGTCCGCAGAAATGGTTTCAGCGCATTGAGTGCCTTGTCCGCACGCGCTTGGCCAAGCGGGAGGAAAATGAGGGCCAACGTGGCCAAGCCGAGCTGCCGTGCATGGCGGCGGACTCGCAGGCTCGTCCCTCCAAGCCAAGCGCGTCCGGAAAATTTTTGAAATGGAGGGACGAGCCTGCGAGTCCGAAGACGATTTATCAACGAAGCCAAGCTCATGAACCCTCCGCTTTGCTTACGCCTTCCGCTCGAGGCCGGTCAGGGTGCCGGAGCTGGTACCGAAGCGGTCGGCTTCCACACCGAAGTTTTGCAGCATGGACAGCAACAGATTCGCCGCCGGCACGCGCTGCGCATCTGCTTCCGGATAAATCTTCGACTCACCGTGCTTGAAGCCGCCGCCGGCGAGCAGCAACGGCAGGTTCTTCGTGGAGTGCGTTCCCGTGGCCATGCCGCAGCCGAAGAACACCATCGTGTGATCGAGCAGATTGCCGCCGTTGATGGGATCTTCCTGCGCCTTGAGCAGATCGAGCAGGTGCGCCATCTGCGCGGTCATGTTGGCCTCGATCTTCATCAGCGCGCTGGTGTGGCTGTCGCGATTGCCATGATGCGAAAAACCGTGGTAGCCGCCGTTCAGCCCGAAGTCGCCATTCACGAAACCGGACGACAACGTAATCGCGCGCGTGGAGTCGGTCTGGATCGCCAGCGCAATCAGCTCCATCATCGCCTTGAGATCAGCCGCCGTGCCCTTGCCTTGAGGCGGCTCGGGATGATCGGTCTTCGGCTTGGGCCGGTCGACCCACGGCTCCTGTTGCACGATCTTTTTCTCCAGCGACCGCACCGAGTCGAGGTATTCCTCAAACTTGTGCTGATCCTGTTTGCCGAGCTGGCCCTTCACCGCTTTTGCCTGCTCCAGCACAACATCCAAAATACTGCCGTGCAACTTGAACTGCTGCCGTTGCTTGGCCTTGGCTGCGGCCGGTTCCTCGAGGAACAACGCGCGATACGTTTGCCGCAAATCAATCGCCGGCACCTGCACGCCCGTGCGCGTGAAGCTGGTGAGGTTGGCTTCATTCACGCGGACTGTTAGCGACGGAAACCGTGTGGCCGCGCCCACGTGCTCGGCCATCTTTTGGTCGAGACTGATATTGCCTTCCGGAAATCCCGCCGCCAGATGCGGCCGCACACCACTGAGCAGCACCGGCACGCCCTGATGCCCGCCCGTGTTGCCATGGTCGAGATTGGAGAAAACCGTGAAATCCTTCCGATGCCGCTCGAGCGGCTTCAGCGTCGGTGTCAACGCGTAATCCGTGCCCGCCGTGGCCGGGAAAAAGCCCTTC
Source organism: Verrucomicrobiales bacterium (assembly GCA_028817635.1). GTDB lineage: Bacteria > Verrucomicrobiota > Verrucomicrobiia > Limisphaerales > UBA1096 > UBA1096. The sequence continues at coordinate 17,652 of JAPPPH010000119.1, forward strand.
TTATAAATGCCGTAGTTGTTCGAGAGACATACGAACCGCTTGAGTGGGCCGTTGCGTCGTGCCGCCTTCCCGGCGGCACGCAGGGCAGGAAGCGACTCGAGCAGCGGCAGCGCGATAGCCACGCCCGCGCCCTTCAAAAATTTTCGTCTGTCCAAGTTCATTACAAAAACATCCCGCTTGGCCAAGCGCTTGGCCAAGCGAACGAAGTCCGGAAAAACTGAAGAGAGATCCTTCTTCCGTCAACCTTTCGAAGGGTGGTTCTTTAGAGGATATTCAAACCGAAAACACACCGTTGACCATTCATTGAATTCATTGTGATTCATCAATCTTCGATGTCACAATAGACCCAATTATCGGAAGTCAGAGAGATGAATTAATCCTCTATCTCTGCTTTTCATGCTTAACTTCGTAACCTAACTATCAGCCAATGTGTTTAAATAGACGACCATGAAACTACTTGAATGGAAATCATTTGCTATAGGTGTATTGTTAACTACTACTGTAGTTCTCGGTACAGGTGCTTCAAATAAACCTTCTAATAAGAAACTTTTGGAAAACATTGAAATTTTGTCGTGGGACAAAAATCAGCAATGGGAGTTTAAAACATCCAATACCAAAAATATTCCTAAGGGATGGGAACCCTTTGCTTACGATAGTAACGATAATTTTGATCCACTTCTCTTACGTCGACGCATCAAATAATCAATTTAGATTAATTTGTCTCATGCCAATAAAATCGTAACTCTTTCGATTTGTTCTTAGAGATTTTGAAGTTCCCTTTGTTTCTCTTACTTCTTCTGTTCTAAACGTAGAGAGCCCTAAATCTCAGTTAAATAACACACAATTGATAAGGCTTTTAAACTAAATCACAAACAAGTGATTTAGACTTCGGATAAGTACAGAAGAAGTTCAGAGAAGTTCAGCGTCAACCCACTATTAAATACTGAACTGGTGAGATTACCATCGGTTTGAGAATCAATGGAACCTCTTCAGATCGAACTATTTAAATA
>JAPPPH010000082.1 GCA_028817635.1 Verrucomicrobiales bacterium
CAGTTACCGGCATCAAATCCTTTTCACAAAAGGATTGTTTGCGCCGGAGAACGAACTCTTTTGCGATACGCTTGTCGACGGTCAACTCGATTGCGCCCACAAGGTGTTGATTGTGATGGATGAAGCGTTGTGCCGCGCCCAACCCCAATTGATCGAGCAGATAAAAGCCTACTTCTCAATGCGAAAAGATCGACTGCAACTCGTGTGCGATCCCATGCAATTTGAGGGGGGCGAGCGCACGAAGAACTCGTACTTTCACGTCTCGGAGATTCAATCAAAGATCGAGATGCATCACATCGACCGCCACAGCTATGTGGTTGCGATCGGTGGAGGAGCACTGCTCGACATGGTCGGACTGGCCTCCTCGACCGCGCACCGCGGTGTGCGGCATGTCCGCATCCCAACCACCACACTCAGCCAGGCAGATTCCGGTGTCGGCGTTAAAAACGGTATCAACGCCTTCGGAAAAAAGAATTTCATCGGAGCCTTCACTCCGCCGTTTGCGGTCATCAATGACTTTAAATTACTCTCCTCACTCAGCGAGAGGGACAAGCGAAACGGCTACGTCGAGGCGGTCAAGGTGGCGTTGATTCGCGACCTCGAGTTTTACGAGTGGATCGAACAGGAGGCAGATGCACTGGCGGAATTTGAACCAGCAGCAATGGAGCACCTTATCCATCGGTGCGCCGAGTTGCACGTGAATCACATCGCCACTTCCGGTGATCCATTTGAGTTCGGCTCAGCCCGCCCCCTGGACTTTGGCCATTGGGCCGCCCATAAGTTGGAGCAACTTTCCGAGTACCGCATTCGCCACGGGGAAGCCGTGGCGGTCGGCATCGCACTCGACGTCAACTACGGCCGCCGGATGGGCTTTATGTCCGAAACGGATACCGACCGCATCCTCTGCCTCCTTGAAAAACTGGGCTTCGAGTTGTTCGCCAACGAACTGCTCCACGAGGACGAGTCCGGCACTCTGCAAATCATCAACGGGCTTGAGGAATTCCGTGAGCACCTCGGGGGAAAACTCACCATCACTCTGCTCAATGCGCTTGGCCAAGGGTTCGAGGTCAACGAGATGAACCTGCCGCTGGTCATTGAGTCGATCCACGAACTGCGAGACCGTCAGGCCAGCCGGGAACAAAAAATCATCCCGGCTTCAGCGTAACCCCGCTCCCCCGTGAATCGAACCGCTGTCCTAAACGTTGTCGGGCTGAGCCGGCGGCACATCGGCGAGCACACACCGGCCATCTCAAAATTCCTCTCGCTTGGCCAAGCGGCAACGATCGACCCCGCCTTCCCAGCGGTCACTTGCACCGCGCAATCCGATTATCTGACCGGCAAAAAACCGACGGAGCACGGCATCGTCGGCAACGGTTGGTACAACCACGAACTGGCCGAGGTCAATTTTTGGAAACAGCCAAACCAAACCGTGCAGGCTCCGAAAATCTGGCACGACCTTCGGCAGGCGGACAGTTCGTTCACCTGCGCCAAGATATTTTGGTGGTACAACATGTACGCCGATGTCGAATGGTCAGCCACGCCACGCCCGATGTATCCGGCGGACGGCAGCAAGCACTTTGACATCTACTGCTGGCCGTTCGAGTTGCGGCCGGCGCTCAAGGAACAATTGGGGGAATTCCCCTTCCCCACGTTTTGGGGGCCAATGGCTGGACAACACTCTCCCGCCGGCAAGCCAGAGGCTGTCAGTGAATGGATCGCGAACTCGGCCAAGTGGGTCGAGGAAAAGGAGCAACCCACACTCAACTTGGTTTATCTCCCTCATCTCGACTATAACATGCAGCGACTCGGCCCGCAGCATCCCGAGATCAACGACGATCTTCAGCGTATCGACCGGATCGTTGGTGAATTGATTGATTTTTTTGAATCAAGAGGTGTTCATGTCGTGCTCCTCTCCGAATACGGGATCACTCCCGTCGAGCGGCCGATCCATCTCAATCGACTGTTCCGCGAACAGGGCTGGATCACCATCAAGGAGGAACTCGGGCTGGAACGTCTCGACTGCGGCAACAGCAAGGCGTTCGCTGTTGCGGATCATCAGGTGGCGCATGTTTACATCAACGACACATCGATCGAATCCAGGATTCGGTCGCTACTCGAAACCACTCCCGGCGTGGCATCCGTCTGGGGAGCAGAAGAAAAACAGGCTAACGGCATATCGCACCAACGAGCCGGAGATTTGATCGTCACCTCCGCCGAAAACGCTTGGTTTACCTATTACTATTGGCTGGATGATCGCCTGGCCCCGGACTTCGCTCGCTGCGTCGATATCCACCGAAAACCGGGCTACGACCCTGTGGAACTATTCAAGGACCCCGGCCGCGGCTCGATGCCCCGCGTGATGTTAAAGTTGCTGAAAAAGAAAATGGGCTTCCGAATGCTCATGGACGTCATCCCACTCGACGCCACGCTCGTCAAGGGCTCCCACGGTTGCAAACCAAGCGATCAGGCAGACTGGCCGCTGCTCATCTCAAAACAGGCCGGCCTCGCCACCGACACGCCGCTGAAATCCACAGACGTATACAGCGTTTTACGTTCCCACGTATTGGGGTGATGCACTTGGCCAAGCGCCGGGGAAGAACGATCGATTAAGTCTCGAAGGAATTCCCACAACCGCAGGACTGCTTGGCGTTCGGATTCTTGATTTTGAAACCGGCCCCGTTGAGGTCGTCGTGGTAGTCCACCACCGCTCCCTGAAGATAATTCGCGCTGAACTCATCCACGAGAACGGTTTCCCCAAAACACTCCACGGCATGGTCCTTGTCCCGTTTTTCATCAAACACCATCCCATACTGGAGACCGCTGCAGCCGCCTTCCTCCACGAAAATCCGCAGGGTTTTATCCGCGTTTTCCGGTTCATTGGCCCGGACAACACTCACCTGTTTCGCCGCATCCTCGGTCACTGTGATGACCGGTTCTGTCAAAGTTTCACTCATCTCGAACGCCGGCCAAGCTACCCCTGCTTTTTGGAAGCGTCAACTTGGCCAAGCGCCTTTTTGCAGAAATCTTGAAATTCGCGCTTGGCCAAGCCACCTTGTCCCACCTGCGATATGAGCGCTCAACCTGTTAAAACATTCACCGCCGATTCCCTGCCAGTCCGCGTTTACGCAACCGAAGCCGACATGGCCTCGGATGTCGCCCAAACCGTGCACGATTATCTCGTCGAGACCATCGAGCGGCAGGGCGAGGCCGCCGCCATTCTGGCCACCGGCAATTCTCAGATTCAATTTCTCCGCAATCTGGTCGACCTCGGGGGAATTGATTGGAGCAAAATGACTCTGTTCCACATGGACGAATACATTGGCGTCGACGAAAACCATTCGGCCTGTTTTCGCCGGTACATGCGTGAACGAGTTGAAAGTCAGGTGAACCCGAAAGTGTTCCACTATCTTGGTGGGGACGCACCCGAACCCATTGCCGAGTGCGAGCGCTACGAGGCCCTGCTCAAGTCACAACCGATCGACCTCTGCTGCATGGGGGTTGGCGAGAATGGCCACATCGCCTTCAACGATCCTCCGGTAGCTAATTTTGAAGATGAACGGCTGGTGAAAATCGTGGAATTGGATGTCGCCTGCCGCATGCAGCAGGTCAACGAAGGGCACTTCCCCGACCTCGAAGCCGTACCGAAATATGCCCTTACCCTGACCGTGCCGGCACTCTGTTCAGCGAAGAAAGTGATCTGCGTGGCGCCCGAGACGAGAAAATCCAAACCCGTGAAGGCGCTCATCGAAGGGCCAATAAGCACGGACTGCCCAGCGTCCTTTTTGCGTACCCAGCCGCAGGCCACGCTTTACGTCGATACCAACTCAACCAGCCTGCTCGAAAAATACTGATCAGCCACCCGGAGGCACCGGGGGAAGCGGTGGTTGCCCGGGAATTGGCGGCAGCGGAGGGCCATAACGCCCCGGCACCGGGGGAATCGGAGGGCCATCGGTTGCAGGGCCATTACCGGCTCCACCGGCGGGCGCGTCGTTCAATTCATTCTGAAACGGGAGCGGCGGCATCGGCACTCCAGCATTCTCTGCATCCTGCTTTTGCTTGATCATTTCAATCGCCTGAATTCCCGGATCTCGATCCTGCTGGATCACAGGCGGGGTCGGGTTGGTCGACCCGCCCCGCATCGGCACAGCTCGAAGCGAATTGGAACTCCGACTGGGTATTGACCGACTGCCACTTGAAGTACGACTCGATGACGTGGAAGAACTCGGGCGGCTCGGACGCGTAAAAGATGAGCCGGATGTCCTGCCGGAGGTTGGCCGTGAACTGCTTGACGAACGAGATGATGTCCGGGAGGAGGAAGAACGTGAACTCGACTTTGTCGGGGCCTTGGCCACGGCGGTCTTGTAGGTGTGATCGTCGTTGCTGAGGCTTAACTCAATCGGGGCTCCGTTCCGCAGTAACTTGACCAGACCGGTCTTTGCATCGATCGCCGTGATCTCGATTTCGCCCTGCTTGTCCCCGACCGGCATTTGAAAATATTTTGTCTCAGGCGGCTTGGCCGTAGTGTCGGTCACAGCCAGACAGGCTTTCTCCACACCCCTTAACTTGAAGATCCCGGTGAACTTCAGGTCGAGATTCTTCGGAGGCTCAGGCGGCGGAGCGGTCTCCTTTCGAGGCGGTGGT
>JAPPPH010000107.1 GCA_028817635.1 Verrucomicrobiales bacterium
AGTCGGCGGTGTCTGGCGGGAGATTGATTGGTTGGTTTCACGCGCGGAATGATTCGCGCTTGGCCAAGCGCATGTCAACCCAAGCAAAATAATGAATAGGTGATAGCGATCCGGTGAATTGTCGAAACAAGCGTGGGATTCAAACGCTATCGTTGTACAAAAATGATCTGATTTTCCTCCTCTGGGGTAACGGAGGGACGTGCGGTATTACACCAAAGTCGCGTCGCTTCGCGACGGCATAATGGTAGACGTTGGTTTCAACCCGCGGAGATTCACCACGGCCATTGTTGCGTCGCGTGGCGACCGCTTATTTCGGTCGATGCTGAGCGGTCGCTGACGCGACGCTTTGGTGTTTGCGGCGCATTGACCGTGGGTTTCAACCCACGGCTAATTTTGACTGGTCGCTACGCGACAGCGAATTTCGGCGTTCATTAATCCACCTTCCACCAATTATCGATTCGGGCGACGAGGTCGCGGACGACTTCGGGGTAAGCGTTGGCCAAATTTTTGGTTTCGTGCGGGTCGGTGAGGAGGTTGAATAGTTCCAGATTCGCGCCGGTCTTTTTGCGATGACCGCCAGCCCAGGGGCGGATCTTGGGCGGGTTTTCGATCCAAGCGACGAGCTTCCATTTGCCGTGGATGCAGGAGCGCGTCCAGAGACTCTTTTCCGGCTCGGTGGCGGAGGCCATGTCATGGGCGAAGTTCGAAAGGAACAACGTATCGCGCTTGGCCAACGCCTGTTCATCAAGCAGATTGAGACCGGGCAAGTTGGCCGGGGGCTTGATGCCGGCGGCGGTGAGGATCGTGGGCACTACGTCAATGTTGGACACCAGCCGGCGCTCGTCCTTGCGTGGTTTGATCTTGCCGGGCCAATGCGCGATGAACGGTGTCCGCACGCCGTTTTCGTACGGATGCGCCTTGCCGAATTCGTTCCAGCCATTGTCAGCGAGGTAAAGCACGAGCGTGTTGTCGGCCACACCCTTTCTCTTCAGTTGGTTCATGAGTTCGCCGCAGGTTTCGTCGAGCCATTCGATCATCGCGAGGTACTTGGCCTTATTTTGATTTTTGACGGAGGCATATTTTGTGAGCAACCGCTCTGGTGGATTGTGCGGTGTGTGTGGAAGGAAGGGGGCATACCAGACGAAGAATGGTTTTTTCTGTCGCTGCGCCTTGTCGATGAAATCGTAGATCGGTTTCATGGACTTGCGGCCGATGGAAAGGGCTTGTCCCCCGTGGCGGCCGGTGGAGCCCATGTCGTCGGTGAAGCCAACGCGCCCAGGATGCTTCATCCAGTACTTACCCGTGTGCAGGGTCAAGTATCCGGCGTCGGCGAGTTGTCTTGGCAGTTGCGGCTTTTTGAAAAACGGCTCGATCCAATTGGCACGATTCTGTCCGCGGACGGGATCGTTTCCGGTGATGCCGTGCTGATGCGGGTACAAGCCGGTGAGCATCGTCGCCAGCGAAGGACTACAGATCGCGGTGGTGACATAACCGCGGGTAAAGGTCAGCCCTTCGGCGGCGAGTCGGTCGATGTTGGGCGTCCTCGCGTGTGGATGCCTGGCGAAGCTGTAATCGGTCCATGCATGATCATCGCTGATTATCAGCACCACATTGGGCCGCTTGGAGTCCGTTGCAGTGGCCGGAAATGCGAACACCGTGAAAATAAAAACAACGCTTAGCAGGGAGGTCAGTTTTTTCATGAGATCACAAATTCGCGTGGCAATTGTTTACTCAAGACCCAGCACGAAGGTCTCCGAATAGCGCAGTGCGCCTGTGTAGGCGTCGTGAAATTGGAAGATCACCTGTGGGTGTGGGAAGGCGAACCAGCGTTCGCCGTCTCGCTCGATCGGGTTATTGAACACGTTGTTGACCTGCACGACGCAGTAGTGGGGGAAGGTGCGGTTGGCGCGCGGAATGTCCTCCATCGCGTAGCTGCTCCAGCGGATGTCGCAGGCACGCGGGCCGTACTTGAATCTGCCGTTGGCGGGGCGGCCGCCTTCGTCTTTCATCGGCGCATGGTTGATGGAGTTGTGTGGGCCGCTGGCGAACTCGTAAACATTGTCGGTGATCTTGATGGCAAAGCTGTTGTGCAAATCGCCGGTAAGCACAAACACGCCCTTGTCGAGGCCGTCCCAAAACTCGATCAGTTCCTCGCGTTCCTTGAGGAACACGGTCCACGCATCATCCTTTTTGATGGTCGACTGCTTGTCTGCCCCGCCGCCGCTGCCGACGTGCGGCACCATGAAGTTGACTGACGAAACGACGAAAATGAAATCAGCCTTGCTGTTTTTGATGCCGTTCTTGAGCCATGCGAGCTGTTGTTTGCCGAGCATGGTAGCCTTGGGATTGCCGGGGTTGTCGACGTTGTGCAGGCTGCGATGTGACCGAGTGTCGAGCAGGAAGAAATCGCAGTTCGACACAGTGAACTTGCCGTAACAGCGCCGACCGATCGAGTAAGTCTGCGAACCGTTCGCCTTGGCTGGTGGGTTGATCCGGAGCCGGTTCGGCCCGAGAACCTCGACAATCTCGTAAACAGCCGAGTTGGGATCGCCCGGTTCTGCGTCGAGCTTGGCATCCTTGACCCCGGCTGTCGTGGTACCCCAGTGTACGTGGAGATTTGCGAGTTCCTTGAGGTTTAGCTTGGTGAAATCTGCGTCGTTGTCCTGTAGGACATCGCTTCCCGCCTTGAATCGGCCGGTGCCGAATCGGGCGGGGGCGGAGTGTTCGGTGGGGTTCGCCCAAGCGAGGTAGTCGAACCAGGCGCGTGTGGCGATATCGCGGAACACCGGGCGGCGGTTGACGTAGCCGATCTCGCCGGTTCCGTAGCTGTCGTACACCAATTCGTGATCGTCGGCGGTGTAAAATGACGGCACGTGGCGGTGCCACTCGCTAAGGTTTCGTCCGCGCTCGAGATAGATTTTGTAGTTCTCCCAGACCCCGGCAATGGTGGGGGCTTTTTGGACGATGTCGGGCGCTTGGCCAAGCGAGTCGATACCAACCTGATGCAGCCACTCACTGGCGGGGTAGGCGCGCTGATCCTCGTAGAGCCAATCGCCGTTAAGGATCGCAAAATGCACTTCATCCCGAACCTTGGCATTCAGCGTGTCGAATATCGGTAATTTTGGCCCGGCGATGTCGACACCACCGAGTTGGTAGTTGCCGAAAGCGAATTCGAATTTGAAATTGAACAGTCCCTCCGGATTGCCCTTGGCATTCTTTAAATCATCAGCATGGGGCAGGGTGCGGAACGATCCGCTCAATTGATGATCTTCAACCCTGTAATGGTAACGTGTGTTCGGCTTCAGGCCGGTGAGTTTGAGTATCCCCGTGTTGTCATCCTCGATCGATGTCGTCTGGAGAGTCGCTGACTGGCCGAGTACAGACTTGTCGGTGCCGTAGAATACCACCACTTCGCCCGGTCGATGGGTACGCATCCAGAGACTCATCGAGTCGTGAGACGGGCGCCCCAACATGGGGCCATGCGTCACTCGAATATCTGTCGATTCGCGGTCTTGGCCAAGCGCTTGGCCAAGCGATGCAATTATTATAGCGGCAAAAACAGCCGGGACTCGGTGTGCGATCATTGGTTTTTGCGGTTTGCGCGCTTGGCCAGGCGGAGTCCTATTTCAATTCCTTGATGCGGATGTTGCGATAAAACACCGGGGAGGAATGGTTCTGTAGTCCGATGAATCCGCCTGTGCGCTTGAGGCCGGGGACGTTTTTGACCTTCTCAGCCAGCTTGGCCAAATCGGCCTTGATGACCTGTTTACCGTTGACCCAAACACGGCACTTGGAGCCGGTGCAGCGGATGCGGAGGGTCTGCCATTCGCCGGCCTTTTTTGTGGCGCGCTCGCTGGGCGGTTGTACGGCGTAGATGGCCGCAGTGAATTGGTTGGGCTTGAGGTCCTTCCACTTTGGGCCGTAGTCATCCAGCACCTGAATCTCCAGCCCGGTCACCCATGGGTTGCCTTCTTTGGGGGCGCGGATGAACACGCCGCTGTTGCCGTCGGTGGGAATTTTGTATTCCAGCCGAAGGTCGAAATTCGAAAATTCCTTCTTGGTGGCGACCCATTGGGAGCCCTTTTTTCCCGTGCAGGAAAGGATACCATCCTTGGCGACCCAGTTGGTGGTTGGGCCCTCGACACCCTGCCAACCGGAGAGGTCTTTGCCGTTGAAGAGCGGAGTGAATCCTTTTTCCGCAGCGCCAAGCTGGGTAACGCAAAGAGTTGTTGCAATTAGAAGTGCTTTCACGCCGCGACTCTAAGCGCGTTGCGGGAGACGGCAACGTAAAATGATTTTCGCAGGGGCGGATTAATTGCCGGCCGCCTTCAGGTCGGCACCGGTCTTGGCCCCGTTTTTTCGGAGAAGCTCGGCAACTTCCGGTTTGTTCTTGGCCCAGTCTAGAGGGGTATCGCCATCTGTATCCTTCGCATTGACCTCGGCCTTTGCGTCAATCAGTGCCGCAACGATTTCAACGTGGCCCTTGTAGGCTGAGCCGTGAAGGGGCGACCAGCCGTTTGCGTCGCGCGCGCTCGAGTCAGCCTTGTTTTCCAGCAATAGCACAACAATTTCCTTGTGACCATTGTAGGCGGCACGGTAAAGCGGCGTGCGGCCGAGGTTGTCCTTGCCGT
>JAPPPH010000319.1 GCA_028817635.1 Verrucomicrobiales bacterium
TGGCGTTTGCGGCGAAGCTGTCGCCGGCTTCAATGACCGGCGGGGCATCGGGAAACGCGGCCAGCGTTTGGACGGTGAAACCATCGCCGAGAATCGCGCCGATCTCCTCGGCTTTGTGCGCATTGCGACTGGCGATGATGAGTGTGGGCATGGCGCGGGATCAACCGACCGGTTCCAGTTTTTCGAATCCCTCCTCGATGAAGGTGGTGTTTTGGATGCGGGCGAGACGGGCGTAGAGCCCCTCTTGCTCGATGAGTTCGTCGTGGGTGCCGCGCTCGATAATGCTGCCGTTTTTCAGCACCAAAATCTGGTCGGCATTGCGAATAGTGCTCAACCGGTGTGCGATGACAAAACTGGTGCGACCGCTCATGAGTCGCTCGAGGGCCTGCTGGATGAGTCGTTCGGTGGCGGTATCGACACTGGCAGTGGCCTCGTCGAGAATGAGGATGGGTGAGTCCTTGAGGAGCGCGCGCGCGATGCTGATGCGCTGCTTTTCGCCGACGCTCAGACGTACTCCGCGTTCGCCGACCTTGGTGTCGAAGCCATCGGTCAATTCGCTGATAAAGTCGTGGCAATTCGCCGCTTTGGCCGCCTCGAGGATTTCCTCGTCGGAGGCGTCGAGATTGCCGTAGGCGATGTTTTCACGGACGGTGCCATTGAATAAAAACGGCTCCTGACTCACGACAGAGATGTTTTTTCGTAATGATTGCAGGGCGGTCTTGGCGATGCTTTGTCCGTCGATTGTAATTTCACCACCGTTCGTCTCGTAAAAGGCGGGCAGCAGGTTGACGAGGGTGGATTTGCCTGCGCCGGTCGGGCCAACGAGGGCGGTCATTTGCCCCGGCTTGGCTGTCAGGTTGATGTCGTTGAGTGCCGGTTTGTCGTCGGCGTAGGTAAACTGGACATTGCGATAATCCACTTCGCCTCGCACCGGATGGGGCAGCGGTTGGTTGGTTTCGGCGGTTTTGCGTTCCTCGGTGGAGTCGAGAATATCGAAGACACGCTCCCCGCCGGCCCGGGCGGATTGCAGCATTTGGTTTAGCCCGTGCAGCTTGCTAATCGGTTCGTAAAACAGGGCGAGATAAAACAGGAACGCCACCAGTTCGCCGACGGACATCTGGCCGTCCATGACCTGCCCGCCGCCGATCCACAGGACGAGGCCGGTGCCGGTGGCGGCAATGAAGCTCATGGACGGATTGTAGAACGCCCAGGCACGCATGATCGTCAGTGTGCCTTGTCGCATCGCCTCGGCTCGGTCAGTGAAGCGGCCGTCCTCGTGCTGCTCGCGGCCGAAGGCCTTGATTTCGCGCACGCCCTGCAGGTTGTCCATCAGAAGGGCGTTCATGGCGCTGGAGGCTTGGCGTTGTTTTCGGTAACGCTTATGGGCCGTCAGCGTGTACCACATCGCGCCAAGGGCGAGCAGGGGTATCGGAATCATCGCTACACCAGCCAGGACTGGGTTGGTGGCAAATAGGATGGCCAGCACTCCGAAAATGCTGACGATCGCGACCGTGCCCTGCTCGGTGCCGTCGATCAGCAGTCGCTCAACCGCGTTCACATCCTCGATGACGCGGGTCATGAGATCGCCCGAGGCGCGTTTGTCATAGTAGCGCACCGGCAGGCGTTGCAGGCGGGCGTACACCTCGCGGCGCATGTCGAACACCACGTTCTGCTCGAAGTGGTTGTTCACCTGAATCCGGACGCAGTTGAAGAAGTCCCGCAGGAAAAATGCACCGACCAAAAGTAGGATGGCGGTATCGAGTTGGCTGGTATTGCCCAGCCCGATGACGTCGTCGATGATGTACTGGGTCAACCGGGGAAAGGCGAAGGCACACAGCAGGGACAACACCGCGCACGCGATGGTGGCCAGGGCCAGCCCCTTGTACGGCCAAAGGTAGGCGCTCACGCGGCGGATGATCTCGCCGGTGGAGCGTTTTCTCGCCGTGAAGGTCGGATCGTTTTCGGTCAAATGAGCGTGGCTCGACATGAATTAGCGCTTGGCCAAGCGCTTGGCGCTGGCAAAAGCGGGAAGGGTTTTGCGATGCGCTTGGCCAAGTTTCAAGTTGAATTCACATGGATTAACAGGACGGACAGCATTTGGGTGTCGCCTCAGCTTGGCCAAGCGGCATGTAAAAAAACGTAAATCGAGGAACTGAGAACTTGCAACTCACGTGCGAAAAACGATCCAATTCGCCCATGCAACGCAGAACCTTCATTCAAACCTCGACCGTGGGTGCCTTGGTCGTTCCGTATGTTGTCCGAGGTGCGCAGCGAAAGATCCGCATCGGCCAGATCGGTACGGGGCATTCGCATGCTTCCGGCAAGCTGGCTGCCATTCGCAGCCTGTCGGATGATTTTGAGTTGGTGGGGATCGCGCAGCCGGCGGAGGCTGCGGCTAAGCCGGTGCCGAACAGCGGTGTTTATCGCGGGGTAAAGCGGATGACGGAGGAGGAACTGCTGGCGACACCCGGATTGGAGGCGGTGGCGATCGAGACGGAGTTGCCCCACTTGGTTGCCGCGGCCAAGCGGGCGGTTGCGGCCGGGATGCACATTCACCACGACAAGCCGGGAGGGTTAAACCTGACCGGTTTTCGGGAACTGGTTGACTTGGCCAGACGCAAAAAGAGGGTGATACAAATGGGCTACATGCTGCGTTACAACCCGGCGTTTCAATTTATGTATCGCGCCGCGAGGGAGGGCTGGCTGGGGGAAATCATGGAGATCGACGCGATGATGGGAAAGATGGCCTCCGCGTCGTTGCGTCGGGAACTGGCCCGCTACGAAGGCGGCGGGATGTTCGAACTGGCCTGTCACCTGATCGACTCGGTCGTGCACGTGATGGGTAGACCCAAGGCAGTGCGCGGATTTCAGCGCGATTCGCAGGGCGACGGTATTCGCGATAACCAGTTGGCCGTACTCGAGTACGAAAAGGCGACTGCGGCGGTGCGTTGCAACCACCGTGACGTGTTCGGTTTTTCCCGGCGCCGATTTCAGGTCGCAGGGGACAAGGGTGTGATTGAAATCCGTCCGATGGAACCGGGAAATCAACTTGAGCTGAGTCTCGCTGAGGCCAAGGGCGGCTACAAGCGCGGCACGCAAACCGTGAAGCTGCCGCCAAGGCGTGGTGGGCGTTACGACGGGGAATTTGCCGACTTGGCAAAGGTGATTCGCGGAGAGAAGGAATTCGAATGGTCATACGACCACGACTTGGCCGTGCAGGAGACCGTCCTCCTCGCGTCGGGGATGCCGCTTGAATGAAGAAGTTTTTCATTCCACTGCTTTCGGTTTTGTTGCTCGTGCTGGCCGGTTGTCGGTCGCGGCCCGATGGTGTTGACTACGACCAATGGAAGGAGGCGCTCGAGACGCATCGAGCCACGGCCGCCCGTCATGTGACGGCTCCCGTTGGCTTTGAGGTGGATCTGCTCCGAACGGCCACCAAGGAGGAAGGGTCGTGGGTGAGCGTTGAGTTCGACGACAAAGGCCGGCTATTGATCGGTCGGGAGGGCCCGGGAATCCTTCGCATGACATTGCCGAAAAGTCGTTTCGGGCGTCCGGCGGTGGAGGTTGTTAACACGGAGTTAAACGAATGCCGCGGGTTGCTTTGGGCGTACGACAGCCTCTACGCCAATGCCAACAATTCGAAGGGCTTTTATCGGCTCCGAGACACGACTGGGGATGATCAGTTTGATGAGGTGACGCTCCTCAAAAAAACCGGTGGCACCGTTGGGCATGGACGCAACTCGATCGCGCTTGGCCCCGATGGCTTTATTTATCTCGCGCACGGGAATGATGTGCTTCTGCCGAAGGATTTTTCCCCAAGCCCTCAATCGACCTACCGCAATTTTGCACAGGATCAACTGTTACCCTGCGACTGGAATCGCGTCCTGTTTAACAAGGGGGTAAAAGCGCCGGCCGGGCACATCGTCCGCACCGATCGCCACGGCAACCGGTGGGAGATGATCGCGGGCGGCTTTCGGAATCCGTATGGGCTGGCATTCAACCCGGACGGAGAGTTGTTCGTTTTTGATGCGGACATGGAATGGGATGAAGGCACGCCGTGGTATCGGCCGACTCGTGTCAACCATGTCGTATCCGGTGGAGACTACGGCTGGCGGCAAGGCACCGACAAGTGGCCGGGCTATTTTCCGGACAGCCTGCCGAGCAATCTCGATATCGGGTTGGGCTCGCCGACCGCCATCGCCTTCGGGACGAACAGTCATTTTCCGGAAGCCTATCGAAATGCGCTGTTCATCCTCGACTGGGCGTACGGGAAAATCTTCGCTGTTCATTTGACTCCGGATGGGGCGAGTTATCGCGGTCGATTTGAAGAGTTCGTGACCGGGCGGCCACTGAATGTGACCGGCGCGGATTTCGGTCCGGACGGTGCCCTTTACTTTACGACCGGTGGTCGTCGCACACAGTCCGGCCTGTACCGAATTCGCTTCACCGGGAAGCCGAAGGAGGCGAGCGGGATTCCTGCGCTTGGCCAAGCGCAGTTGGAAGCCGCGAAGCAGGCGAGAGAGTTGCGCCGCCGTTTGGAAAGCTTTCATAGCGATCGGTCCGTTGAGGGACTTGGCTTGGCTTGGGAAAAACTTAGTCATGATGAGCTTTGGTGTCGCCATGCCGCCG
>JAPPPH010000124.1:0-2547 GCA_028817635.1 Verrucomicrobiales bacterium
CTCTTTCGTGTGTTTATATCCCTCCCAAATTTTCAGGTGTTCGTTGGGTTCTCTCAGGAAAAGAATCTCCCGGTTCTTCTCCTCGGCGGCATCCGGGAAAATCAAAAGTATGCTCTCTTCCTGCTCAATGCCCGACAGGAAAAAAAGATCGGAATTGGGATGCATCACAAGCGTGGCATCCGCATTCACCGGCAGAAGGTCGTTGGCGTTGACCACGGCCAACGACTTGGGAGCCAACAGTGAAGTCAGGCGCTTACGGTTTTCTGCGAATAGCTTGTTCTTAATCGGCTTGTGTCTCATGTCAAACGAAGGGCAGCAGACTGCGCGAAAGCGTATAAGGCGGCAACGGTTTTAGGTGATTAAATTATCCCTAAAACAAGAGAGTGAGACTCGGATCATGCAGCAGCTCGGGCACGGATGTGTGCCTTCGGTTTTGGTTTGCGGGATAATGTCACTTGAACCTCTGCGTCCAGCGCTTCTGCAACCTTACGCAGCATGCTTAACGAATGGCCTTCGTATGCGGGGGATTCCAAGCGGCTGATCTGCTGTTGTGAAGTGCCCAGACGCGAGGCTAGTTCTTTTTGTGATAGGCCAGCGTTTCGTCGAAGTTCTCCAATTTGGAGCGCCACATCCCATGCCGCGCCAGCTTGTTCGAACCTCTCTGCAAATGCAGTGTCTTGCAGTTGTTTTTCGAGATACTTGTCGAAATTTGTTTTTCTCATTTTTCGTGTCTTTTTAGCCAATCTTTCATGCGTGTTTGCGCCGTGCGGAGTTCTCGTGCGGGGATGGTTTGCCCTTTGTTTCGAATGCCATGCACCGCCACGATTCGCTGACCCTTCATGAAAAACCAAAAAACCCGTGTGTTGAGTTTTCCGACATGCCGTAACTCCAATAATCCATCGCCCACAGACTTACTCAACGGCGGACGGTGGTTTTTCCGGTTTTTCAGCTTGGCCAAGCCAGCCAAAATAGCCGCGTGATCACCGGGATTCGTTTTTCGTAGTTCATCCAGAAACTCTTCCACAGGACACTTTCCGTCCGCAGACACAAAAAACTCTATGCTGAAATCCATGAGCTGGCAACATCAAATTTGGTGTTAAGTGAACGCCTCGAGATATTGCTCCACGATTTGCTTGAGAGGGGGCGGCTCTGGCAGGCCAAGCGCGATGGCACGCTTGCCATCTGCGGCGGTGGGCCAGTTGTCGACGATTCCCTGGATGCGCGGATCGAAAGCGTCGACGATCGGGCCAAGGTTCAGATTTTTCTCCTCTGCGATTTCCGCCAGCACCTGCTCGGCGATGTTGGGGGTGACGCAGTGTGCGGGGAGACCGTAGGCGCGGTCGTCGCCAAGTTGCCTTTCGTCAGTCTCGTGTAACGTGATGAATGAGTCGACGACCGTTCGGAAGCCGGTCATGGGGTGGGATTGATCCCGGCGGACCGGGAGCTGGCACGGCTCGCCGTTAAGTGGTTCACGGAACATCCCGCTGGCCCAGCTTGAGGCGGCGGCGTTGGGTTTGCCGGGGCGGATGATTACAGTGGGGAGTCGGACGGACCGGCCGTCGAAATGGCCCTTGCGCGAGTGGTCGTTGACGAGTAACTCGCAGATCGCCTTGGTCATGCCGTAGGTGGTTTGTGGTGTGCGCTTGGCCAAGTCGCTTACCGGGGTGGGCATCGCCGCGCCACCAAAGCAGGCGATACTGCTGGCGAACACCACGCAAGGTCGCCCCTCGATCGCACGCGCGGCATCGAACACATTTCGTCCCCCGTCTAGATTCACCCGGATGGCATCGTCATAGCGTTCTTCGCATTCGCCGCTGACCATCGAGGCAAGGTGAAAAAAGGATACATCCTTTGCTCCGCCAATCGCGGATTCGATCACGTCCCTTTTGCTGATGTCGCCGGTAACTTCCTGAATGCGTTCGTCCGTTTGGGGCACGGGAAAGTGGGCGTCGATGAGTACCATTTGCTCGACCGGTTCCTGCTCGCTGCTTGGCCCGGCCAGCGTTCCTTTTTCGAGAATTTTGGTCGCGAGTTGGGAACCGAGAAAACCGCCTCCGCCGGTGATGATGACTTTCATTTATGAAAAAGAGATGTTGTTGAGTTCCTCAAGGTGTGTCAGCAGGCCGCTGTGATCCATGTCCGCCTTGCCTCTGTTAACCATTTCGTCGAACAGTTTGTGGATGAGTTTTGTGATGGGGAGGTCGAGCCCGAGCTGCTCCGCGGCCTTGAGCGCGTTCCGCAAATCCTTGACCTGAAACTTGGCCGGGCCGCCCGGCTCGAAGGCGCGGTCGACCATCCGTTGACCGTGCTCGGTGAGAATGCGACTGGACGCGAAGCCACCCTGCAGCGCCTCCCGCACCTGGGCACGGTCGGCCCCGCCGCCACCCGCGAGGATGAACGCCTCACTCACGGCTCCGATGGTGATGGCGACGATGACCTGATTGGCCAGCTTGGCCAACTGCCCGCAGCCGCTTGGCCCGACGGGGGTCGCTTGGCCAAGCGGAGCAAACACGGGTTGCATCGCGGCAAAAGTTTCCGCCTTCCCAC
>JAPPPH010000124.1:2557-3243 GCA_028817635.1 Verrucomicrobiales bacterium
CCACCGGAAACCGGCGCATCGAGGTAGGCGACGCCCTGTTTTGCGTGACGTTTGGCATGATCGATCGCCTCATCCGCTCCAATCGACCCCATGTCGATTCGGGTGGCTCCGTTTGAGATTTTGTCCGCCACGCCTTGGTCAAACATCAAGTCCGTCACGGCCGGGCCATCCGAGAGCATGGTGATCACCACGTCGGCTCCGGCCACGGCGTCGTGCGGCGAATCGGCCACCTCGGCGCCGCGCTTGGCCAAGCGCTTGGTTTTCTCCGGGCTGCGATTCCAGGCCGTTAGTGGGATTTAAGCCCCGAGCAGGTTGTGGCACATCGGCTCGCCCATGAGTCCGGTGCCTAGAAAGGTGATTGCGGGTTTCACTTTTTCACTTTGGCTTTAAAGTCCGGGTTGGGCACTGGCATCTTGGCTTTCATTTGCTTCTGCCAAGCGCTGAGTTTGGCGCGGAGTTCGGCGGCCTTCCTTGGGTTGCGCTTGGCCAAGTTGGTTCGCTCGCCGGGATCCTTGGCCAAGTTGTACAGTTCAAAATTGTTGTAGTGATAAAACTCGATGAGCTTCCAGTCGCCATCACGAATCGAGGCGCCCGGTTTCCAGGAGGAACCGTGGTAGTGGGGGTAATGCCAGTGGAGTGTGCGTTGGCCGGAGTCGGTGCCCTTGAGTTGGGACAACAGACTGCGG
>JAPPPH010000124.1:3253-4016 GCA_028817635.1 Verrucomicrobiales bacterium
GATACCGGGAGCGCGGATGAGTGTGGGCTCACGGATGCCGCCTTCGTACAGCCAGCCTTTGCCGGCGCGGAGCGGCAGATTGCAGCCGGGGCCGATGCGGCCAAGCGTGCTGAGGCCGCCGTTGTCGCTGAAAAAAATCACCACCGTGTTGTCGTCCAACTTCAGTTCCTCGAGTTTATCGAGCAGCGCGCCGACGCTGTCATCGACGGCCGCGACCATTGAGGCGAGGGCGGGGTTGTCCTGTCGCGTGCGGGTTTTTCCGTCGTGTTCCGCTTCGAACGGGGTGGGGCCGGTGAATGATTTTTCGGCCTTGGCCCTGTAGTGGTCGATGCGTTTCTTGTACGGCTGGATCGGCGTATGAATGTTGTAGTAGGAGAGATACAGCAGGAACGGCTTGGCCTTGTCACGTGACTCAAGAAACTTGGCTGATTCCTCCGTGAGCCGTTCGGTCAGGTATTCGCCCTTGCGCTTGGCTTTCAGCGCGGGATTGGTCCACGGCGCGTAGTATCCACCGGGAGGCGAGCCCTTGTGGTGACCACCGATGTTGATGTCAAAGCCCTGATCGGTAGGCCATTCGCCTTCCTTGCCCAAGTGCCATTTGCCGGCGAAGAAAGTCTGGTAGCCATGTTGCTTGAGTGCCTCAGCGAGGGTGACTTCCTCGAGTGGCAGACTGTGGCGATCCTCCGGGTGGAGCAGGGGATTGGTGGGGCGATTGGACTGGCCGGGAATCCAGTCGGTGATGTCCACCCGTACCGGGTGTTTG
>JAPPPH010000124.1:4026-18505 GCA_028817635.1 Verrucomicrobiales bacterium
ATATCAGCCCAGCCCATGTCGTCCACGAGGAAGAACAGAAAGTTCGTCTGCTTGTCTGCCAGCGCCGGCAGGCTGACGCAAAGTGCGAAGGCGAAAACTGAGAGATTACGAAGTGAGCGCATGGCCGCGAACCTATCGCGTGCTCCGTACTCAGGCAAGGGTCACTTCCAGAGCACGTTCAGTTCGTAGTCAGAGTGTGCCCAGTTCGGGTCGTTGGTGATGACGGTCAAGCCTTCCACTCGGGCCTGGGCGATCAGCATTCGATCGAAGGGGTCGCGATGCTTAAGTGTGGGCAACGAATAAACTTCACTGGCGTGATGGTAGTTGATGTCAAGAATGCGAAGGCCAAATTGTTGTAATCGATTCAAAAGTTGATCACCAACCCCGACCGGCATGTTCAACTTGCCCAATCGGGATTTTATGGCCATCTCCCAAATCGAAACGACACTGATGTGCTTTTCGTTTTCCACGTTCGAGATCGCCTCGATTGCTGACTTGGGCAGGTTCCTCTCGTCCCCTTGCAGAAACCAATACAGCGTGCAGGTATCTAGCAGGAGCCTCACTGATATTCGTCGAACTCAGGTAACGGATCGTTGAAATCCGAACTCATCTCTCCAAAAAACTCCTTCATACACCCCAGTTTCAATTTTAGTTTTGGCGGTTCTTTGCTTGGTGAGATGTCCGCTACTTTTTCCCCATTACGGGTGATGGTGAATGTTTCTCCAGCCTGCACTCGGCGCAGTAGTTCGGAGAACTTGGCCTTGGCTTCGTACGTTCCAATCGTCGTATTCATGGCGCTAAAATATCCTGACTGGTCAGACTGGTCAAGTTGGTGGATGATTTGCTGCTAACTCATTGAAAATCAATTGATTAGCGGGTGCTAGTTACAGCTCTGGCTCTTTCCACTCGGGGATTCCGCCGTTCTTGGTCTGTTCGTCGAACCAGACATGGTAGGGGCGGGTTTTGGACATTGGCACACCTTCGTTAACCATGAGAGGCCGGGCTTCGCTCCAGAATTGCTCGTAGGCGGCCTGCATCTTTTTGACGACTCTCGGGTGTTTTTCGACGACGTTGGTTTTTTGCCCCGGATCGTTTTTCATGTTGTATAGGCTACCTTGTGTCTTGGTTCCTTTTCTGGCGGATTGCGGGGCGACGTAGCGCCATTTTTCGCTGCGGATCGAGTAGTTGAACATCTTGTGTTCGTCGGGATTGGTTCCGGTTGGCCAACGGCCGCGATGGGTGAACAGGTAGCGATTGTCGGGTAGCCTCTTTTTCTTACCGGTGAGCAACGGCAGAAAACTACGACCCTCCACTTGGCCAAGCGGTAGTTTTTTGATGCCGGCGATCTCGGCAAAGGTGGGTAGCACATCGATGTGGGCACTTAGGGTAGGGATGTCACGACCGGCCTGCCATTGACCATCCCAGCGGACGAGAAAAGGCACTCGCACACCACCCTCCTCGGCACTGCCTTTCAGGCCTTTCATCCCGGCATTAAAAAACGGATAGCCCTTGGCCACTTCCTGACCCATGCGGCCGGAGCCACCGCCAGTCATGCCGTTGTCGCTCATGAAAATCAGAACGGTGTCCTTGTACAAATCCCATTCTTCCAATTTGCCCATCAACCGGCCCATGTTCTCGTCGATGTTCTCGATCATGCCGTAGAAGCCGGCCTGTGTTTTACCGAAGCCGCGATCGGTGAAGTACTTGGTGTTTTTTGGCGGGGCGATGAATGGGCCGTGTGGCGCGTTTGTGGTGATGTATGCGAAGAACGGTGAATCGCCTTTTTTCTTTTCCTTGATCCAACCAAGCGCGGCGGTGAAGAAAATGTCGGTGCAGAAGCCGTTGGTTTTCACGAACGATCCGTTGTGGCGTACGACCGGGTCAAAGTACTTGTTGCCCGGGGCATCCGCGCAGCTGCAGTTGTACGCTTGGCCAATGCCGCCCGCGCCGTGAATGAACGCTTCGTCAAAACCGCGCTTGTGCGGTTGGTACGGTTCCTCATCGCCAAGATGCCATTTGCCGAAAATGCCGCTGGTGTAACCGGCCTGTTTGAGCACCTGCGGCAGGGTGGTGGCCTTGAGTGTCATTCGTTCGCGCTCGAGGATCGTGTGCGTCACTCCGTTTTTCATTGGGTGCCGCCCGGTCATCAATGCAGCCCGCGTCGGCGCACACGTCGGGCTCACCATGAAGCGCGTGAAGCGGGTACTCGTGTCGTACAACTTGTCCAGATGCGGGGTGCGAATCCACGGGTGGCCGTGTCGACCGATCGGGCCGTAGCCTTGGTCATCGGTGATGACGAGAATGATGTTTGGTTTCTTCGCCTGTGCTTCGTTTAGACCACAGAGCACACAGAGGACCGCGGAGAGCAATCGCAACGTGAATCGCATGGGCTGTTCTTACGGTATTTTTGTCGGTTTGCCAATTCCGCTTGCCGGGTTTGTCTGTGACTTTAGATTTGGGCGATGAACGATTCGCGTCCCGAGTGGCTTGAGTGGGTGGAGAAGTTCAGCTTGCGATGCCTGTTGGTGTCGCTGGTTATTCTCGTGGTCTGGGCGGGGGCGGTGTTGTTGGCAGACGACTGGATTATTTCGCTGCATGCAAAATTTCTTGGCGTGGATGAATCGAACCTCGACCGATTTGCCTACGATGCCAAGTTGATCCACTACCAGTTCCTCGGCTTTTTCAAGTTGGGGGCGGCATGCTTGTTTTTCATCCCGTGGCTGGTGTTGCGGTTTTCCCGTTGGAAATGATTGCGGAAACTTGGCCAAGCGCTTGGCCATGCGGGGACGCCTGGCGGTTTATGCTCGACTTAGATTTCGTATTTCGATAATCTCCTCTGCGTCGCCAGTTAATGAATCTACGCAACCGAGAGGAACTCTTTACAGAAGCGAGCAACACCCGGTTCGACGTGGCCATCGTTGGCGCTGGCATCAATGGCGCGAGTCTGTACCACGAACTATGCGGGCGTGGTTACAAGGTGGTGCTCTTGGACAAGGGGGATTTTGCCTGCGGCACCAGTCAGGCGTCGGCGATGATGGTCTGGGGTGGACTGCTTTACCTCCGCAATTTTGACATCAAGGCGGTGGTTGAGTTTTCCCTGTCGCGGGATCGAATGATCGAGCGGCTGGATGGCCGGGTGCGAAAGCAGTCGTTTCGATATATTCCGGATTCAAATGGACGGAATCATTGGCTGACCTTGTCGGCGTTTTATCTCTACTGGATTTTGAGTTCGCTGAGGCGTGAACAGCCTTCTTTACAGCGGTCGTTCCCGGAGTCGAATCTCATCAACCATGACGAGCACAATCTCGGCGGCATCCTCTTCGAGGAGGGCATGTTGAACAGTTCCGACTGCCGTTTCGTGCTGGACTGGATCACGAAACATTCAGGGGAAGGGCAGGTGGCGCTCAACCACACCTCGGTTGTGGATGGGGCTTATTCAAAAAAGGACAAATGTTGGCGACTGGATCTGCGGGATCAGTTGACCGGTGAGGAATCCCACGCCCGGGCGGCCTGCGTGGTCAACTGCGCCGGGGTCTGGGCGGACCGGGTCAACGATCAGTTTGGAATCGAGTCGCCCTACAAGCACGTTTTCAGCAAGGGGGTTTTTGCCGGGATCAAAAAGGCAGCGGGACATGAAGTGCCGCTTATTTTTGAGTTGGGCGAATTGGACGACACCTATTTGTGTCTGCCTTGGGGGCCGGTGTCACTGCTTGGCCCGACCGAGACCGCCGTAGCCACACCGGAGGAGGGGTTCACCCCGGAACAAGGGGACGTGGAATACCTGCTGCATCACGCGAACCGACGACTGGCTGCCCCCGTTGCCGCGTCGGATATCACGATGTTGCGAACCGGTATTCGACCACTGGTGGTCGATCGCAGTTACGATGCCGATGAGTATCCGCTCGATCTTTCTCGGCGGTTTCAACTCGTGGAGGATGGGGGCAAACCGTGGGTGTCAACCTACGGCGGGAAGATCACCGGATGCGCCCAGTTTGCGCGGAAAGTAGCCGACGCCTTGGCCAAACGCGCGGGCGTTCCAAAGCTAAATGGCGCTCATGCCAACGGTGCGCTTGGCCAAGTGGAGACGGAATCGTTTCCCGGGATGCCGGAGGCGGTGCCTTCGATCGACTGGTGTGTCCGCAATGAAGCCTGTTGCACGCTGGATGATTATCTTCGCCGCCGGACGAACATTTCACAATGGACCTCCCGCGAGGGGCTTGGGGAGGACAACGAGCACCTGCCGCAAATCGAGCGCTTGGCCAAGCGGCTTTATCCCGGCCAAGCGGCGGCAGATAAGGCGGTTCGCGACTACGTGCAGCGGGTGGAACAGACTTTTGACCGGTTGACCGGTCGACAAATTCAACGAAATGGAACAGCAAAAAACTGACACCCCGGCGATCCTCGGGGGGAAACCCGCGGTGACGCTGCCACAGGATGAGGCCAATCGTTGGCCGATTTTGACGGAGGAGGACGAGCGGGCTGTCGTCGAGGTCATGCGCTCCGGGAACATTACCACCCACCCGATCGCACGAGA
The DNA here is from genome assembly GCA_028817635.1 of Verrucomicrobiales bacterium. Taxonomy (GTDB): domain Bacteria; phylum Verrucomicrobiota; class Verrucomicrobiia; order Limisphaerales; family UBA1096; genus UBA1096. Next base: position 8,561 of record JAPPPH010000124.1, read on the forward strand.
GTTGGAGAACGACTACGCCGAGTTTACCGGCCGCCGGTTTGCGCTCTCGCACAACAATGGGACGTCGGCGTTGATGGCGGCGTTCTTCGCGATCGACCTGCAACCCGGCGACGAGGTAATCGTGCCGACCGCCACGTTTTGGGCCTCGGTGATCCCAATGCTCTGGCTCGGGGCGGTTCCGGTTTTTTGCGAATGCGAGGAGGAGCGGCTTGGCTTGTGCCCAGCCGATGTCGAGGCGAAGATCACCGACAAAACCAAGGCGATCGTAATCGTGCATCTTTGGGGCCTGCCGTCGAAAATGACCGAGTTGCAGGCCATCGCGGCGAAGCACGGCTTGAAAATCATCGAGGACGCCTCGCATGCGCACGGGGCCAAGTGGCGTGGAAAACCGTGCGGCGCACTGGGGGATATCTCGGTGTTCAGCCTGCAAGGCGACAAGCTCGCTCCCGGCGGAGAGGGCGGCGTTTTTCTGTGTGATGACGAGGCGTATCTCGAGCGGGCCATGTGCATGGGTGACATGATGCGGATGCTCGAATTGCAGACGCCCGCGATGCGGTTCGCCGGCACGACATTTGGCATCAAGACTCGGATTGCCCCGGTGTCGGCCGCGATCGCCCGGGTGCAACTCCGGCACTTGGCCAAGCGCAATGCCAGGCGCAATGAGAATTTGGTTTACCTGTCTGAGGCGCTTGAGTCGCTTGGTTTTCACACATACCTCGGGCCGGAACATGTCGAACGCGTATACTTCGAGTTCTTAGTGCGACACAATGAGGCCGCGACCGGGTTGCCGTTGGATTGGTTGATCGAGGCACTCGCGGCGGAGGGATGCGAGGTTCAGCGGCCGCGTTATCCGTTGCTGCACCAGCAGCCGTTGTTCACTGAGGGGGCATGGCAGCAGATCGCCCGCCTGCCGGAGGGAGCGCCCGTTCGTGAATATCGACCGGAGGACTTGCCACGGACACAAACGGGAAATGAGTTGATATTCAAGCTGCCGTCTTTTCCTAATGCAGACCGGTCGTTGCTGGATCAGTACATCGTCGCGTTCCAAAAGGTCGTGACCAACGCGGAGACAATCAGTGCAGCCAAAGGTTAGCTTCAGCCTCTGCGTATGAAGCTGGTGAACCGGGCGAGGCTGTAATTAAGCCGGCCGGTGAAGCTGCGTTGGCAGATGAACGCATCCATCATGTCGCGGCTCCCGGTTTTGAATTTCAGCTTATAATCGTAGGCGCCCTGCATTAAGTCGAACTCGGTGCAGCCCTCGTTCATCGCCCGCTCGATATTGAACAACATCAACTGTTTGCCGGGGGAATGTTTATGGTATTCCGGCAGGTAGGCGATGTGGTAAAACCCGTAGTATCCCTTTCGTCGAATGGCGATCTCAAACGCGATGGCCATTTGGTTGAGTCGCAATGCGGAGATTTCAACCTGACCGCTACCCATGAGACTTGGCAGGAGTTCATGGTAAAATGCCTCGGTTCGTCGGTCGCTTAACAGCGCCTTTTTCTCGCGGTTTTTCCAGCTGACTTTTTCGATGGTTCGCATCTCGGTTTCGATCCGGCGATAGTCGTCTTCTGTTCGGTACACCGCGTATTCCACTGTGCCGAGTTTTTCGAGTTGCTTCGCGTCGTACCGGAGAGACTTGCGGGTCTTGGTGCCGAGTGTCGATTCCAGAAAACTTTCGAAATCTGCCTGTCGCGATAGATCGATGTACGGGGCGGAGATCCGTTTTTGAATGAGCGCAAAGTTTGAAAACTTCGATAACGCAGGCCGAAGGTGGTTGCTCACGAACGAGTCGGTAAAAAGGGGCACCCAGATAAAACGATAATCCTCCAGTAGCTTTTTGAGATGAAGGAGTGTCGCCTGAATTAGTTCAGGGTCGTTCCGGATGAAAAGCGGGTTAAGTATGTAGCCCCTGTCGGCCAAGCCGGCCCAGAGGCCTTTGCCCCCGATGGCCGGGTATTCAAAAAATGGCCAGACGGCGGCGAGCCGGTCGTCTGCGTCACGAACGATGAGTGTGATCGGAAAGACCTGCGGCCCGGCGTGCTCGAGCCAGGTAAACACCCATTCCGCAGAGAGGAACGGGTTGGGGGAGTCGGCTTTGTGAAACAGGTCGCGCCACTCGGATTCCAACGCCTCGAGAGGCGTTTCGCCGATGATGACCTGTGCGGTGTACGGCATGACTTGCCGCTTGGCCAAGCGTTATTTGTTCAGGTCGCGCGTGATCTTGCCGATCAGGTTTCCGGCATAATTGCGGGTACGGGGATCCGCATTCGGGTCGCGCTTTGGCAGCTTGGCGATGGCGTCCTTATGGTGGGCCGCTTTTTCATCGAGGTAGTCCAGCGCGTTGAGGGACAGCATCGAGAGGGAGATGCCGTTGTCCTCGGCGTTGGCGTATTTCATCAGCAAATCTGCGGAGCGCTTGGCCTCCTTTTTGTTGACGTAACGACCCAGCGCCTCAGCGGCGATGATCTGCACGCTGGGCGACTTGTCATCAAGTGCGGCAGTCAACACCTCGCGTCCATTGCGCACCCCGTTTTTACCGCGAATCAGGTAGCCCATTGCGGCCCAGTATCGGACGGCGCTGTTGTTGCTCTTGATGAGCTGCGCCAACTTTTGCGTGTTCTTTTTGCCGAGACGCGTTGCGGTGTCGGCGGCCGAATGAACGGCGTCTAGGTCGTAGCGCTTGGCGTCGTGCCCCATCTCATAGGGGGAATCGTTTTTGGAGCGCGTATGAATTTCAGCCTCGGGCAGGAAGCCGATGTCACGCACGTCCTTTACCCACTTGACATGCGCCTGGCGCAGGCGCCGTAGGGCGTCGCGGTGTTCCTTCGACTTCGCGAGATTGTTTACCTCGTCGCGGTCGTTTTTCAGGTCGTAAAGTTCCTCCGTCGGCTTGGTTTGCCAAAACTTGGACTGCGACTCGTTGAGCTTGCCGGCGTGGTACATGTCATGCCAGACGCGCGTGGTGGGTGTCTGGAACATGTACGCTATGAACTGGCCGTAGATTTTGTGCGGCATGTAGTTGCGGATGTAAACGTAGCGCCCGTCGAATACTGTGCGCACCATGTCGTATCGCTCGTCCATGCGCCCGCGGAAGCCGTAACTATATTTTTGCGCGGGTGCAGCATGTTTGCCCATGAAGGCGTGTCCCTGCATGTGTGCCGGTGGTTTCATGCCGGCGATGCTTAGTGCCGTCGGGGCGAAGTCGATGAAGCCGACCAATTGATCACTCGTCCCGCCGGCCTCGTAGCCGGCTGGCGCGAGGTGTTTGTACTTTTCCGGGACGTGCACGATGAGCGGCACGTTGAGTCCGGAGAAGTAGGGCCAACGCTTGTTGCGCGGCATGCCGGAACCGTGGTCGCCGTAGTAGAAGACGATCGTGTCATCGGCGAGCCCGGCGTCGCTGACCTCTTTGAGTGTCCTGCCGACCAGCTTGTCCATCATGGTGATGCGGTCGTAATACTGCGCCCAATCTTTGCGCACCTCGGGTGTGTCCGGGTGATAGGCTGGGATTCGCACCTTGGCCGGGTCATGGATCTGGTTTTCCGGGGCGATCTTGTTTCGGATCTGGCTCTCGTGACTGATCGTGTGGTTGAAAACGGCGAAGAACGGCTTGCCTTTCGGGCGGTTGCTCCAGTGCGCGTTGCGGCTGCTCTCGTGCCAGACCTCACCCTCCTTCTTCAGGTTGTAATCCTCCTTGGAATTGTTGGTGCAGTAGTAGCCCAGCTCGCGCAGGTAGGCCGGGTACATTTTGAAGCCTTTCGGCAGGCGGGTCATGCTGCGCATGTGCTCGGCGCCGGTCGCGGGCGGGTAGATGCCGGAGATGATCGTCGTGCGAGCCGGCGCACAGACCGGGGCGGTCGAGCTGGCGTTGGTGTAGCGCAGGCTGCGCTTGGCCAGGCGATCGATGTTGGGGGAGGTGGCGTACTTGTCGCCGTAGCAGCCAAGGTGCGCGCCATTGTCCTCGCTGGTGATCCAGAGAATGTTCGGCAGTTTTTGTTCCGCCTGCGCTTGGCCAAGCGCAACGGCCGCAACAGATGCGAGCGTCAGGAAAAGTCGGGAGAATCGGCTTATGGTAAACATCGCGGCGATTGAACCATTGCCGCGTCCGCGAGGCAACGATGCAGTGGTCGTAATCGTATTTTGAGGTAGCGCTTGGCCAAGGGGAGGGGTAGTTTTTGCGGGACGATGCAGCATCACCGACAACGGTTGAGCGACCATTTCCTGACACGGCGGGAGTTTCTCTCTCGGGCCGGGATCGGCATGGGCGGGCTGGCGCTTGGCTCGATGCTGCCGGAGATGGCCAAGGCTTCCCCGTCGTCGACGCTCGCTGTGAAGGGGGCGCACTTTCTGCCCAAGGCCAAGCGGGTGATCCATATATTTCTCAACGGCGGCCCGTCGCATGTCGACACGTTTGACCCCAAGCCGGCCCTCGAGAAATATGCCGGCAAACTGTTGCCGATGAAAAATCTCCGCACCGAGCGCAAGACCGGTGCGGCGTTCCCGAGCCCGTACAAGTTCAAGCGTCATGGGCAGAGCGGCATCCCGGTTAGTGAGATTTTCCCACACACGGCCAAGTGCATCGACGACATTGCGGTCATTCGCTCGATGCACGCGGATATTCCAAACCACGAGCCGTCGTTGATGCTGATGAACTGCGGCGAGGCGAGATTGATCCGGCCCAGCGTGGGGTCGTGGGTGACGTACGGGCTGGGCAGCGAAAATCAAAACCTCCCCGGCTTCATTTCGATGTGCCCCGGTTACCCGATTCAGGAATCGCAAAACTGGCAGTCCGGTTTTCTGCCGGGCATCTATCAGGGCACGCACATCAACACCCGGCACACGTCGGTCGATAAGTTGATCGAACACGTCAAGAACCGCAGCCTCTCGCTGGGCGAACAGCGGCGTCAGTTGGACTTCATTCAGCAGCTCAACCGCGAACATGCGGCCAAGCGGCAAAAGGACGCGCAGCTCGAAGCGCGCATTCAGTCGTTCGAGTTGGCTTACCGGATGCAGATGGAGGCGGCGGATGTGTTCGACATCAACCGCGAGCCGAAGCACATCCGAGAGATGTACGGCAAAGGGACGCAGGCGCGGCAGTTGCTGATCGCCCGGCGGCTGGTCGAGCGCGGCGTGCGCTTCGTGCAGGTGTGGCACGGGAGCGGCCAACCGTGGGACAACCACGATGACATCGAGGTCAACCACCGAAAACTGGCCGGCCAATGCGATCAGGCGATAGGTGCATTGTTACAGGACTTGAAGCAGCGCGGCTTGCTCGAGGAGACGCTGGTGCTGTGGGGCGGCGAATTTGGCAGGACGCCGACGGTGGAACTGCCCACGCCCGGGGCCAACGCCGGCAAGATCAACGGGCGCGACCACAACCACCACGGATTCACCATGTGGATGGCCGGCGGCGGCGCCAAGGGCGGCACGATCTACGGGGCGACGGATGAGTTTGGATTTCGGGCGGAGGAAAACCGGATGCATGTGCACGACCTGCACGCCACGATGCTGGCGATGCTGGGCTTCGATCACGAAAAATTCACCTACCGCCACGCCGGTCGCGATTTCCGATTGACCGATGTTCACGGCAAGGTCGTCCACGACCTCATTGCGTAAGATCAGTTCGGGGTGCCCGGTTCTCGGTGCCCGGTTTTTTTAATTCAGCCCCAGAGCTGGCGGTCGAGGGTGCGGTATTGGAGAGTCTCGGAGAGGTGTTCGCTGGTGATTTCGTCCGCGCCGGCGAGGTCGGCGATCGTCCGGCTGACCTTGAGGATGCGATCGTACGCACGGGCGCTCAGGTTCAGTTCGCTCATCGCCATCCGCAGCAGATTCTTCGGTTCATCGCCCAGTTGACAGTGCTGCTTGATTTCCCGCGCCTGCATCCGCGCGTTGCACGTCAACCGAACGTTACCGTCGAATCGTTTTTCCTGAAGTTGCCTTGCGGCGATGACCCGCTCGCGAATGGCGGCCGACGGTTCGCCGTCCCGCTTGGCTGTGATTTCCTGAAACTTCACCTGCGGCACCTCGACGTGCAGGTCGACCCGGTCGAGCAACGGCCCGCTGATCCGGCCGAGGTAGTTTTGAATCTCGCGCGGCGAGCTACTCGATTCGCCGGGCATTTTTCCGTCCGGGGTGGGGTTCATCGCGGCGATCAGCATGAACGCCGACGGAAACGTCATCGAGCCGGCCGCGCGCGAAATGGTGACCGAGCCTTCCTCGAGCGGCTGCCGCATGGTCTCGAGCACGTTGCGCTTGAACTCCGGCAGCTCGTCGAGAAACAGCACGCCGTTGTGCGCCAGTGAAATCTCGCCGGGCGTGGGATTGATGTTGCCGCCGAGCAGACCGGCGTCGCTGACGGTGTGGTGGGGTGCGCGGAATGGCCGCTGAGTCACGAGCGCCTGCCCCGATTGCAACTGCCCGACGATGCTGTGCACGCGCGTGACCTCGAGCGCCTCGTCCAACGTGAGCGGCGGGAGGATGCCGGGGAGCCGCTTGGCCAGCATTGATTTGCCGGTGCCGGGTGGCCCGATCATCAGCAGGTTGTGTCCGCCGGCCGCGGCGATCTCCAGCGCGCGTTTGACCGATTCCTGTCCCTTGACGTCGGCGAAGTCCGGCCCGTCGATATCCTGTACGGCGAACAGCTTCGCGATGTCGATCTGCTTCGGCTCAATCTCCTCGCGTCCCTCGAGGAACGCTGCCGCTTCTCGCAGGTTGGCGATGGGATAAATTTTAAGCCCATCCACGACCGCCGCCTCGGCGGCGTTGTCGGTTGGGACAAGCATGCCGTCCAGTCCCATGGCTCGCGCCTGGATGGCGATCGGGAGCACGCCCTTGACCGGTCGCACGGCTCCAGTCAGCGCCAGTTCGCCGATCATCATCAGTCGGTCTAGTTTGTTTGACTCGATCTGTTCACTTGCTGCAAGCATGCCGATGGCGATGGATAGGTCGAAGCTTGGCCCTTCCTTGCGAATGTCGGCCGGGGCGAGGTTGATGGTCGTGCGGCCAAGCGGCATCTTGAATCCGGAGTTACCAAGCGCGGTGGTGACACGGTCGCGCGACTCTCGGACGGCGGCGTCCGGCAGGCCGACGATCACCGTGAGGGTTTCACCGTAACCGTCGTTCACTTCCACCTCTACGGGATGGGCGACGATCCCCTGGACGGCTGAGCAATGGACCTTGGCGAGCATCGGTTATTTTCTTTTGCGCTCGACGCGCCTGCCCAAGCGCGACTTGTCGATCACCGCGAGCTTGTGCAGGCCGGAAGCTATCTTTTCGTGTTCGTCGAACGCCTCGAGCTTGAAGTGAAACTGGTTGTCCTCCGAGCGCAACACCTGCGCCCGGCAGGTTACGCGGTTGCCGGTCGGAGTGGGGGCAAGGTGCTCAATGTCCACCGCCATGCCGACTGTGCTTTCGCGGGGCTCGAGGTGGGGCAGCATGGCCTCGCGCGCGGAATGTTCCATGAACCAAATCAGCCAGGGGGTGGACAGCACCGAGGGCATGCCATCCTCGGCGAAGTCGATGGCGTGTTTTTCCTCGGCAACGAACGTGACCTCAGCGGTGGCTCCGGGGCGGGGGCGTGATTTCATGCGGTGTGTCCTGTCTGAATTATTGCGGGGCCATTAAACCTTAAGATGGCGCGCTTGGCCAAGCGCGTTATGCGCAAACCAAGCGCTTGGCCTGAAATTTCTTCTTTTCAAAACCGCGCCGGAACGCTTGGATTGTCCCTGCCGAGGCATCCTGACCGGTGTCGCGGCCGGTTTCGTCGGATCTTTCGTCGGGCCGAAGACAGTCGTCTTGCCGGGTCGGGATGGGCACGAGGTGCGCATTCGGGGGCCAAGCGCACCAGCGATTCCGGCGTGCTGATGAAAACGAACACATCATCCATCCTCTCGGTGTTGCGGCGCAGGCGGTGCCGCGATTTTCTTTTTCACTCCCATCTGTTAACCGGCGCGCGCCTGGCTCGATGAAGATACTGCCCTCCACGCTCCTTTCCGCGAGGGGCAACGGTTCGTCCGGACGCCGGAACATCGACCAGTTGATGAAACTCGTCGGTATCGTGCTGGTGTTTGTTCTGCTCTCGAGCTTCGCCTTTCACCTTTTCATGAAGGGCGAGGGCAGGGCGGACAAGTATGAGTGGTTCGACGGCTTTTACTGGACGATGGTAACCATGTCCACGCTCGGTTACGGCGATATCGCATTCAACAATTGGCCGGGCAAACTGTTCTCCGTGGCGGTGATGTTGTTTGGCATGTTGTCGATGCTTGTCATCCTGCCGTTTGCGTTCATTCGATTCGCATACGAGCCGTGGATGGAGGCGCAAAACGAGGCGCGCACCCCAAGGCGGCTCGACCCGCACATGCGCGATCACGTCATCCTCACCAACTTCGACCCGGTCTCCCGCGCACTGATCCACAAACTGGGCCAGTATAACATCGCCTACGCACTGCTGGTCCGTGACAAGGACGAGGCGCTGCGGTTGCATGACGAGGGTTACTCAGTGGCTGTCGGCGAACTCGACGATCCGGATTTTTACAGCAACGTCCGGGTCGAACAATGCGCCATGGTGGTCGCCACTGGCAAGGACGAGGCCAACGCCAACATCGCGTTCACCGTACGCGAACTGGTCGACAACCGTGTGCGCGTCGTCACGCTGGCCAAGTCCGAGGCCTCGGTCGATATCCTCGAACTGGCTGGCAGTTCGAACGTCATTCGATTGGGAGAACTGCTTGGCCAATTTCTCGCGCGACGGACCATTGCTAACGATGCCATGGCGCATGTGATTGGGCACTTCGATGAGTTGCTCATCGCGGAGGCGATGGTCATGGGCACGCCGCTCGTCGGCAAGACGCTCGCCGAGTGCAATTTTCGCGAGATGACCAACACCAGCGTCGTCGGCGTGTGGGAGCGCGGCGAATACAAGGGCGCTGGGCCGGACACCAAGGTCAGCGACAGCACGGTGCTCGTGTTGGCTGGATCAAAGGAAATGATTCAGCACTACAACCAGATTTTTTGCATCTATCAAAAAGAGGAATCACACATCGTCATCCTCGGCGGCGGCCGGGTGGGGCGGGCCACGGCGCGCGCCTTGGCCAAGCGCGGTCTCAAGTACGTGATCGTCGAGGAACTGCCGGAGCGGATTCGTAACGAAAAATATTACGTGCAGGGCAGTGCGGCGCGGATCGATGTTCTCGAGAAGGCGAACATCGCGGACGCCTCGGCGGTCATCATCACCACCGGCAACGACGACACGAACATTTACCTCACGATCTACTGCCGTAAGTTGCATCCGGACATCCAGATCATCAGCCGTGCGAACCGCGAGCGTAACGTCAGCACGCTTCACCGCGCGGGCGCTGACTTCGTTGCGTCGTACGCCTCGATGGGCGCCAACATCATTTTCAATCTCCTTAAGCATAGTGACATCCTCATGCTGGCGGAGGGGTTGAACGTCTTCCGCATCGAGCTACCGGAGCATCTCGAGGGCAAGTCACTAATTGAGTCGGAGATCCGTGAACGCACCGGTTGCAGCGTTATCGCCATCCAGCGTGAAGTCGACGGCAAGGACACCCACCTCGTCCATCTTGAGCCCACCGAGGTGCTCAGCGCCGACGACGAACTCGTCCTCATCGGCACCATCGAGTCCGAGGAAACCTTCCTCAAGACCTACGTGAATCCACAGGTATAAAACCAAGCGGACTCGCGGGCTCGTCCCTCCAGTTTTGCGCTTGGTTTGTTGTGGAGGGACGAGCCAGCGAGTCCGGAAATAAGGATCAGGTGCATCGGCAAACAGGATGAGCAGGATGGGAATCCTTCCGTGTATTCCGTGTATTCTGTGGTCAAAAAAACCAAGCAAAGACCACGGAAAACACGGAATACACAGAAATCAAAAACAGCACCAAGCGCTTGGCCAAGTTTTCAAATAAGAAAACAGGACGCAGATGA
>JAPPPH010000316.1:0-1778 GCA_028817635.1 Verrucomicrobiales bacterium
CACAAAGCCCCCAGCCCCGACACCGCGTTCGCAAAAAGGGTTCGAGCATTCTGTGCAAAGCGGCGAAACGATCTCGGCGATCATTGCCGCTTACAATGACGTGTTAAAAAGTCAGGGAGCCAAAAAACGGATCACGTTAAAATCCGTTCTCGACGCCAATCCCAAACTCAATCCCCGCTCCATCCAAATCGGCCAGATTTTGTTTATCCCCGACCCTCGCTAAAGTCAGCTCGACCGCAGTTTTATTGGCGTAAAAATGTCCCTCCCGTGGCAGACCATTCTTTGGGCGTTACCACTCGGCTGGTTTATATTTTCACTCCTTATTTTTTGGGCGATACCGCGTTTTGACTTCCGAGTTGGCTCGAGAGACATTGTCGTCGAGTGGATGGGAATTACCGTTCGCAGAGTTCCCATATCCGACATCAGCCGCATTTCAAAACGCCTGAAAGGCAAACCCGAAATTTGGAGAAACACCCTCCGGGCCAACCATCGCATGTTGGTGATCTATCGCAAGAGCAAGGCCCGCCCGCTTTTGATTACACCCAGCAACCGATACGTTTTCCGAAACAAACTTGAATCCGCGATGGAACGATCCGGCTGAAGCTAGAGCGCCAACCCCTCCCGCGCATAGACCGGGCGGTAGCCCCGAAAACGAACCGCGAATTTTGTCTGCATCCCGATCGCCAGCTTGGCCCATTTTCCGAGTCGAATTTTTTTTCGCTCATCGGAAAGAACATTGAAATCTATCTGCCGCATTTTTTGAAGTAATCGCCAGTAGATTCCTCCCATCGCCTCGAGAATCAGCAAGTCCTGGCGATGCTCGACTGGAAGCGTTTCCGCCGACAATTTGTAGTAAGCCCAAGCGCGGTCAGCCAACTCACGGGCCACGTTTTCAAACCCCACGCTGGACTCACCGTCGATGACGGCCTGCTCACCAACGCCGTGTTTTTCCAAAAGCGACTGAGGCAAATAGATCCTGCCCCGTTCCGCATCCTCTGCCACATCGCGTAAAATATTCGTCAGTTGCAGCGCTTGGCCAATGTTTTCCGCATAGGCATCCGCTTGGCCAAGCTCACAACCAAGTACACGTACGGTTAACAACCCCACCACTGAGGCAGCACGGTAACAGTAAAGTTTGAGTTCCCCGAGATCAGCGTAACGAACCTTGTCGAGGTCGGACTCCATCCCGGCGATCAACTCATCAAACAAGTTGAACGGCAATTGGTGGCGTTGGACAAATGGGGCCAATTCACGACAAATTTGATGAGTTGGCTCACCCCCATCGCAAATCGTGCGGACATCGTCGCGCCAAACCTGCAGCCCCTCCCTGCGCTTGGCCAAGGGAATGTCATCGTCATCCGCCACATCGTCCACCTTTCGGCAAAAGGCGTACAATGCCGTCATCGCTTCACGCTTGGCTTTTGGCAACAGGACAAAAGCGGCCGCCAGATTGGAGCCGCTTTTTGCCGTGACCTGCTGGCTTTGGACAGGCTCGCTCACGACTCACCCGGGGCGGAAGAATTGTCCGCATTGTCCTTGGGATTCCGGGGCGGCAATCCTCCGGTTTCGGAAAGTGTCGGGTTACGCTTTCGATGATCCCGGCGGCGGCGCTTGTGCCGTTTACGCTTCTTTGTTCGCCCCTCCTCTCCCGGGGCGCGCGGCGCTGACTTCGTCAATCGATGCGAGGGAGAAGATTTTTGGGATCCCCCACCATCGCGGTGCATCGCAAGCACAATGATCAAAATGATCAGTCCCAAAACGAGAGCAACGCCCACGAT
>JAPPPH010000316.1:1788-4612 GCA_028817635.1 Verrucomicrobiales bacterium
CGGGATTTAACAATGCCAAAATATTTTTTGTAGCATCCATTTACTTTTACTCGACGTCAGTCTTTGGTGGGATTTTTAGCCGGGTGATTCTGTAGCGTAACGCATGCCGGCTGATTTGCAATTTTTGCGCAGCGCGGCTCAAATTATTGTCATTCCGGGCCAATTCATTCTGAATCATGGTCCTCTCAAGCGATGCCAAAGCCTCCTCCAATCCGAGCCCATCGTAGCTTATCTCCGAGGTATCGTCCTTGCGCAATCGTGTTTCCAGTTGAAAGTCGGGTAGATTATTAGGGTGAATTTCACCGGCATCAGCGAGAATCACGGCCCGTTCGATGGTGTTTCTTAACTCACGAACATTCCCCGGCCAATGGTGGGACGTCAGGATATGTTTCACGTCCGTCGTAAGCGGGTCGAAGAGTTTGTTCATTTTCCGGCCGAACCTTGACAGAAAATGTTCCGCCAAAAGAACCACGTCTCCATCACGGTCGCGCAGCGGAGATACACGCAACTGCACGACATTCAACCGGTGATATAGGTCTTCTCGAAATTCGCCTTCCTCGATCGCCTCGATGATATCCCGATTAGTTGCGGCGACAATACGCACATCCACCTTGTGCTCCTCCGTGCCCCCGACCCGAACGAACGTTCCGTCCTCCAAAAAGCGTAAAAGCTTGGCTTGTAGAGACCGTGACATCTCTCCGATCTCATCCAGGAAAAGTGTTCCACCATTCGCCTCCTCGACCTGTCCAATCTTCTGTTTGATCGCTCCAGTGAAAGCGCCCTTTTCATGACCGAACAACTCACTTTCAAGCAACGACTCCGGAATCGCCGCACAGTTTAGCCGCACATAGTGTTCTTCGCGGCGCTGACTGGCTTGATGGATTGCGCCCGCGATTAACTCCTTGCCAGTTCCGCTTTCACCCAGAATCAACACGGTCGCTTCTGTTGGCCCTACCGTGCAGATCATTTGGCGCAGGTCCTTCATGGTGTCGCAGTTCCCGATGATGTCATCGAGTTGATAACCAACATTCAGCCTCGCCTTAAGGCTGGTGTTTTGGCGAATTAACTCGTGCCGTTCCGCGCACCGATTAACGGAGTGAAGCAACTCCTCCGGCTCGAACGGCTTCGAAAGATAATCCACAGCGCCGGCCTGAATGGCCTCTACCGCCAGTTTCGGCGTGGCGTAGGCCGTGATCATTAACATCGGCAGATCCGGCCAACGCTCATGGGATTCCCTAAGGAACTCATACCCGCTCATGCCGTCCAATCGGGCATCGGTGATAACCATGAAATAGCTGTTCTGCGCCACTGCAACGAGTCCATCCTCAGCTGACTCCACCGCATCCGTCTTGTAGCCGTGCGACTCCAACACAATCTTGAGCGACTCGCGCATGTTACGCTCGTCGTCCACAATCAGCAATTTTGGCAGCTTGGATTTCACGCTTGGAAGCGGATAGCACTCCTCCCCGGAAACACTAGATTGAATCGTGTGTATTTTCCAAGTTCAGATTCAATCGTCACGGAACCGCCGTAAAGTTCGGTGTTATGTTTCACAATCGCCAAGCCAAGGCCTGTACCCTTTTCCTTGGTAGTGTGGTATGGCTCAAAAACCATTTTGATCTGTTCGGGGGCAATACCCGGGCCTTTGTCCTCAATGGTGACCTTAAACGTATAATCCCCACCGTAACTGGTCTTCACAGATATCTCCCCATCCTTGCCCAGCGCCTCACGGGCGTTCTGCAAAATATTCACAAACACCTCGCTGATGTGCCCCGGTTGCGCGAGCAGAGGCGGCAAAGCAATTCCGTAATTTCGGCGGACACGAATGCCAAATTTATGCCCCTTAGGGAACACATGCAGAATCGCTGCCTCAAGAACATCGTTGATATCGAGCTTGGCCAAGCGTCCCTCGACCAACTGGGCATACCCCATCAGCTTGGTGATCACCTGATCGGCACGATTCACCTCCTCCCGAACCAGTTTTACCTGATTCTTCAATGTCTCATTATTTCCCGCCGCTTGGCCAAGCGCGAAAACGGCGTTATTGATGATGCCAAGGGGGTTTTTCACTTGATGCGCAATCTCTGCCGCCAATCGTCCGGACGCCTGTAACTGGCTCTGCCGTCGATCGAATTCCCCCTCCTCGGCATCCATTCGCCGTTGCTTGTCGACCAGCACTTGCAACCCGTAACAACACACAGTCATTAGCACCAAAAGCAACGCCCGCAGCATCACAGGCTCCACCGTTATGCCCTCCAAATCCTCCACCGATCTTGCCACGACAATGTCGAATGCCCCGGCACAAAGATAAATCACACTGACGCAAAGATTGGCCATAATTTGCGTTGTTGCGATCGGCATGCTGATTGCGTTGCGCACCTGTAAGCCAAGAAAAAGCCAAAATAGGAAACTCTCAAAACCGCCGGTTAACTCGGTCATGATCGCCAGCAAAACCGCATCAAAGAGGCAAATGGAAAAAACCACCTCACGCAGTGTCGCCGTACTGAACTCCTCCATTCGGAGGAGCATCACCGTGATCACAGCATTTACGATTAGGCACAAAAAAAAGAACCACTGAATGGTCCGAAAAAGTGTCCACCGAACCGTGTCCGGCTCAGACCAATCTGAAAAATAGAGGTAATAGATCAGCACAAGGAAATAGACCGCCTTGACCGGCAGCATCGTGTGCCTCTCCATGAACTGGATACGAATGCGCTGCTCTCCTTCGTCGGGGGCGATAGAACTGAACAGCTGGGACATTCGCCACCAGCCGGCAGAATCTGGATTGCCTCTTTCTGAGGCCATGATCATCAGTGGTTAATCC
>JAPPPH010000380.1 GCA_028817635.1 Verrucomicrobiales bacterium
GAACTACACCACGCCGGTGGTGATCGAGGCGGCCGGCAAACAGCAGATGGTGTTCTGCGGCTGCGAACTGGTCACGAGTCTCGATCCGTTGACCGGCAAAAAACTGTGGGAGGTGCCCGGCTCGACCGAGGAGTGCGTCTCGACGCTCGTCACTGATGGCACGCATATTTTTGTGAGCGGCGGTTGGCCGAAAAACCACACGGCCGCCATCGTGGCCGACGGTTCCGGCAAGGTGGCATGGAGAAACACCGCGCGTGTTTACGTGCCGTCGATGCTCATCCGTGACGGATATTTGTACGTGACGATGGATGCCGGGTTCGCGATCTGCTGGAACGCCAAGACTGGCAAACAGCAGTGGAAGGAACGGCTCGGAGGAGCGTTTTACACTTCACCGGTGATGGCGGGGAACCGGATTTACGGAACGAATCTTGCCGGAAAGACGTTCGTTTTTGAGGCCAACCCGGATGAGTTCAAGCTGCTCGCCACGAATCAGCTCGGCGACGAGGTGTACGCGTCGCCCATCGTGAGCGGAGATCGACTGTACCTGCGTGTCGCCTTCAAGGACGACGAGCGGCAGGAATTCCTCTACGCCATCGGGACAAAGTAACGGCCGCTTGGCCAAGCGGTTCTAGAGCGAAAAAGCGTCCTCTGGGATTGTCTGGCCGGGTGTTTCCCGCTAGAACGTGTCCGGATGCCGTCCGTTGGAGAGCAATTGAAGAGTGCCCGCGAAGCGCAGGGCAAGTCTCTGGATGATATCGGAAGCGAGCTGAAGATTCGCGCCGACCACGTGGCGGCTCTCGAGTCGGGGGAGTTCGACAAATTCGACGCCCCCATCTTCGTGCGCGGTTTTGTTCGTTCGTACTGCCGGATTCTCAAGCTCGACACCAACGCGCTGGTCGTGCAACTCAATCAGGAGCTTGGCGGCACGGAATCGTTAAGCAAGGATCCGGCGTTGCCCGGCAAAAAGGGATTTGTTGATGGGCTGACACTGTTTCTCTCCCGGCTCAACTGGAGCATCTGGCTGCCGCTAATTCCTGTTATCTGCATAGCCGTGATTGTTTTGTTCGTGCTCGATGTCAAAAAGGCCCAGCAGGAGGAACTCGAACGTGGAGACTGGATTGAGAAACTCCCGAGTGCGCAGTACACCCCGGTTCGAACAAACCTGTTGAGCCCGGAATTGCCGATACCGCCGGTGCCGGTCAAGCCCCCCTCCACCAACGCCCCGGCGGCTGACTGATTTTTCTCCGACTTCCGCTTGGCCAAGCGCTTGGTTTTGGCTTGTCAAACGCATGGGGTGTCGGCGTCCTTTGGGCCGTCCTTTTTTCAAGATGCCAGATGACGCGAAACCATTGCCCCCGGCCAACCTGATCCTGCGGCACGAGTCGGATGCAGCCCGTGAGCGCAGTGCCTGTGGTCACCGTTACCGGCTGCTCAGCCGGGGTGACGAGGACGTGGCCGCTTGGGCGCACGCAGTCGACATCGACGGGGCCAAGCCGCACTACCACAAGATTGCGACCGAGCTTTATTACGTGCTCGAGGGCGAAGGCTCGGTGATGCTGGATGGAGAGGAACGTACGGTGCGCAAAGGCAGCATGGTGCACATCCCGCCCGGCGTGGTGCACGGGGCGATTGGAAAGATGCGCGTGCTGGTGGTCGGCATCCCGGACATCGACGACTCGGATGTTTACTATGTTTGACGCGAGATGAATTTCATGATGACAAGACAACTCAAAGTGATGATCGCCGGCTGCGCGCTGGCAATGACAGGGGGTCTGGCCGTACAGGCCGTGGTGGATACGGAGGCGTTGCCGGACGTCGAAGAGGGTTTCGAGATTGGGTTCTTCGTGAAGGAGCCGCACATCATCAACCCGTCCGCGTTGTGCTTCGACAAGCACGGCCGGCTCTATGTCGGTGCCGGGCCACAGTACCGGCATCCACGGCCGGATTCGCCGACGGACTACATTAAGATTCTCATCGACGAGGACGGCGACGGAAAGGCCGAGACTGTGAAGACCTTCGCTGATGGATTGAATTCAGTGCAGGCGATGGCGTGGCGCAATGACGAGTTATGGGTGGCCAACTCGCCGGAGCTGACCGTGCTGCGAGACACCGACGGCGACGATGTGGCCGATGAGTATCAGGTCATCTTCACCGGGCTCAACAACCTGCGCCACGGTCTGCACGGCCTCAACTGGGGGCCGGACGGTTGGCTGTACATGAGCATGGGCAACACGTGGGTGAAGGATCACGCACCGCTGCCATTCCGCCAGTTGCAGGGCAACAAGTCGAACGATCAGACGAAGTATCCGCTCACCAAGGTCTACACGCGTGAAACGTATCCGAAGAGTTACCACCCGATGAACAAGCGCGAAACCGAGGGCGGCATCTTCCGCTGCCGGTTGGGGGGGCATGATCTCGAGTTGTTCGCGCGCGGCATGCGGAACCCGTGGGATATTTGCATGGATAGCGGCTTCAATTGGCTGGGCACGGACAACGATCCCGGCCGACCGGGCGAGCGCATTTTCATGCCGGTGCAACATGGGCACTACACCATGCGTCACCCTTGGGTGTTCGACTGGATGGGCAAACACATCGCCGTCGCGCCGTCGTCAAATTTATTTCCCAGCGTGAGCGGTTCCGGCACCGGGGTGGTGTATTATGACTCCGTACATTTCCCCGAGAAATACCGCGGCCGCTACCTAATCGCCGACTGGACCAACAACTGCATTTTTCTCTACAACCCGATGTGGGACGGCGCACTGCAGATGCCGGCCGAGACCATGCGCAAGGTTGTCGACGGTGGCGCCACACAGGGTGGCGACCTTGGCTACAAGGGGGCCAAGGGCCGTTCATTGTTCCGTCCAACAGACATCGAGGTCGGACCGGACGGCGCATTGTACATGGCCGGCTGGGGCTCGGTGTACGGCACTGAATATGTCCCGGCCGATAAATGGACTGCCGAGGAAAACGCCAAGTATCAGGGCCGGGTGTTCCGACTGCGCCACAAGGAAAATGCGCTCATCAACCGGAAAAAATGGGACACGGCCAAGCGCAAAAAAACGCTGGCCGAGTGGACGTTCGACGAGTTGATCGAGGACATCGGCCACCAGCTTCAGGTCTGGCGCGTCAACGCGCAGGACGAACTGGTCCGCCGCGGCGCCGCCGTGCGCAAGCCGCTCATCGCCGCGATCGACTCCGGCGAACTGACCGAGGCGCAGGCCACGTGGAGCGTTTGGGCGCTGGGCCACATCGACGGTCGCAGCGGCAACAGCAAGACCATCACCGACTACGCCCTGGCCAACCGCAGGGCTGACTTGAACGTCCGCATTCAGGCCACGCGCATCCTTGGCGAAAACAAGGCCAGAGATGCGATCCCGGCGCTGATCCTCCTGCTCGACGACAAGGAACCGCGGGTGCGCTTGGCCGCGGTGCAGTCGCTTGGCCAAGTGGGCTGGAGCGGCAACGACGATGCCATCCTGCAGGCGCTCGCAGACGAGACCGATCGACTGGCACTGTACAGCGCTTGGCAGGTCATGCGGCGGCAGGTGTCGCTCGAGAAAAGGCGGGAGCTGGTGGAGGACGACCGCGCCGGCATTCGTTTAATGGCTGCGCTTAGCCTGATGGAGGAGCGGCAGGCCACGCCGGAGCAGATTTTTGCGCTGCAGGATGACGATGATCTCCGGATTAGCTCTGTTGCGAACGATTGGCTCCAGAAAACCGGTGCGCGAAAGGCTACCGTTGCGCTGACTGCATCCGAGCGAAATTTTCGTGAGCAAGCGAAAGTCAGTATCAAGGCGAGTGGCGACTACGAAGTGCTTTTCACCACCGACGGCTCCACGCCCAAGGCTGGCGGTGTAGCACGCAAGTACTCCGGCGAGGTGACCATCGACAGGGATACAGTGCTTCGTGCGGCTGCGTTTGCCGGTGACCGGCAGGTGTCCAACGTGGAGACTCTCGCGCTGCATCGGATCACCGACTCGGAGTGGGCTGACCGGCTGTTTGTGCGAAAGCTTGCGGCCAAGGGATCGACCAACCGCTACGACGCGATCGACGACGGGTTACAGCGCGGCGTCCTTGCCTACGCCGATGGCTCCGGCGAGACGATTACCGAGCTGCCGGAGAGCATCGCCGGGGCGACGCTGGTTCGCACCCACCCTAAGGATGCCGGGATCAGCGGCAACGAGTTTTTGAGTTTCGAGATCAACCTCCCGGCCAACCTTTACGTGGCCTACGATGCCAAGGCCGCACCACCGGTCTGGTTGAAGGGCGGATTCGCCAAAGTCGATGGCGTGGTAATCACCAGCAAGGGCAACCGTTTCAACGTCTATCAACGCTCGGCCACTGCCGGCAAGGTGACGTTGGGCGGCAATCATGGCGGCGGGGAAAAACCGGGGGCGATGTATCAGGTCTACCTCACCAAGGCCGGTCTCAAAAAGGCCACCCTTGCCGGTTCCGTCAAGGCGATGGACAAGGCCGACCCGGCGCATGGCCGCGAGATCTTTTTCGGGCGCGGCACCTGTTTTGCCTGCCACAAGGCGGCTGGGCAGGGGATCACGCTTGGCCCGGACCTCAACGGCATCCGCACCCGGCGCGATG
>JAPPPH010000342.1 GCA_028817635.1 Verrucomicrobiales bacterium
GCAGGTGTACTCGCATCGTCGTCGGTCTGCTGGCTTTCACCGTGAACAATTTTTGTGGAGCGCCTCCCTTGATGTTTCGTTCGCCGTGATGCACTCCCGTAAACGCTGCCGCAAATGAGTAATATTCCTCGGTCGAAATCGGGTCAACCTTGTGGTCATGGCATCGCGCACATTGGATCGTCAACCCAAGAAACGACTGACCGACCACACCCATCATCTCGCCCAGTTCATCCGCGCGCGCCTGTTGCTTGAGCACGATATTGGCCGGCAACACGGTGTTGTGCATTCCCGCGACGAGAAATCCCACAGCGGCCGCGCCTTCTGTTCCTGGCTTGAGCACATCCCCCACCAACTGCATTCGCGCAAATTCATCAAATGGCATGTCGGCGTTGAGAGCGTTGATCACCCAGTCGCGATACGGCCAGGCGTTGCGGCGGGGCTCGTTGTACTCGAAGCCGTTGCTCTCACCGTACCGAGCGACGTCCAGCCAATGCCGCGCCCAGCGCTCCCCGTACGATGGCGAGGCCAGCAATTCGTCCACCAATCTGAGATACGCCCCCTCTGTTGCGTTTTGTTCGAACGATTGAATCAACTCCGGACTCGGAGGCAATCCGATGAGGTTGAAATGCAACCGCCTCACCAACGCTCCCGGAGTCGCCGGTCCGTTTTGCGTCAAGCCGGACTTGGCCAAGCGCCGCCGTACAAATCCATCGATTGGGTGCCCCTCTCCAGCCGGTACCGACACTTCGCGAAGCGGCTCAAACGCCCACTTTGCCGGCATTTCCGCCGCCCACGACGGCACGACCTGCGCAAGGCAGGCCAGCGTCATCGACAGCAGAATAAACGGTTTCATGCGGAGGCGCATCCTCCAGCCCCAGCCGCGCTTGGCCAAGCGCTATTTTTTGGCGACCTCCTTCGCCCATTCATCGTGGAGCGCCTTTAGTCTTGCGACGATCGCCGGTTTTTCTTTCGCATGATCCTTCACTTCTGGCTTGGCATCGGCAAGGTTGTGCAGGGAGACACGAGGGTTGCGTGTGTTGCCGATCAACTTCCAGTCGCCCTCGCGGACAGCCCACTGAGTGCCCCACGCGAAGTGTAGTTTTTTGTATTCCGATTTCGCGTCCTTTTGTTCGACGATAGGCATCAGGTTTTGGCCATCCAATTTCGGGGCATTGGCAGGTTGCCTCACCCCGCACAAATCGAGCACGGTAGGAAACCAGTCCATCGCCGTGATCACCTGCCCCCGCACCTCCCCTTTCGGCAGCTTGGACGGGTAACTGATAATTGCCGGCACGCGAACGCCTCCCTCGAGAAAAGTGCCCTTTTGCCCGATCCATTTGCCGGTGGCTCCACCTCCACTCGCCCCATAAAAGTGATCCTTCGGATAACCGCTTTTGTGATTGTCCACGCGAATGCGATTGCCGGTTTCCTCCGAGTGCCCATTGTCGCTCATGAAAATGATGATCGTGTTTTCTCGCAGCCCGTTTTTCTCCAACCGATCGATCACCTGCCCAATGTAATAGTCTGTCGTAGTCATGATCGCACCATACGACCGGCGCGCGGGATCTTTCACATCCTTGTACAACGCCTCGTGACGCCGGAGCGCCTGTTCCGGGTAGTGCGGAATGTTGAACGGCACGTAGAGGAAGAACGGACGTTCCCTGTTTGCGTCGATGAACTTCAGCGCGCGCTTCACCATCAGTTCGGGGAAATAAAGTCCCGGCGCCTTCACCGGTGTGGTGCCCTCGTACAAATCGTGGAAACCGGTGCCGTGCAGAAAGTAATGGTTGTAGTTGTCGATGAACCCATCGCGAATGCCGAAGAACTCATCGAAGCCCTGCTTTTTCGGACCGTAGTCGCGATGCGCACCAAGGTGCCACTTGCCGTAGAGGGCGGTACGGTAGCCGGCTGGCTTCAGTGCCTCGGCCAGCGTCACCTCTTCCAGCGCCATGTTGATGCCCTTGGCAGAATTCATGTCGCCCTGCGTCCAGTGCACCACACCGCCCCGTTGCGGATGCCGCCCGGTCAGCAACGCCGCCCGCGCCGGGCAACAGACTGTGTGTGCATACGCCTGCGTAAACCGCACCCCGGTCGCCGCCAGTTTATCGATATTCGGGGTAATGAGATCGGTTGACCCGTAGCAGTTGGCATCCACCGTGCCTTGGTCATCCGTGAAAAGAATAACAACATTCGGCTTGGCCGCTTGGCCAAGCGACACAAAGCCAAGCGCGAACCAAAACAAAAACAGGAATTTCACGCGGCGAGCATCCCGAAGACAAACGACGGCGTCAATCGTGGACAACTCTTCGGGTTAAATCCGAAACCCTAAATTCGAAACGCTAAACAAATTCGAAATTTGATTTCTCAAACATCCTCTGCGTTGCTCTGCGCCTCTGCGGACTCTGTGTTAAAAAACACCACCCTCGGAGACCTAGGACGGCTGGGACAGCCATCCCTACCTCGCTTGGCTACTCACTCTCGAATTGATTGGCCGGCGCCTCTGCGATAAGGAGGGGCATGCCTTTTTGCAAAGCACTGCTCGCGATTCTTGTCTTGGCGGCCGGCTTGGCCAAGCCGTTGGCGCTGGATAGGCCCAACGTCATTTACATCCTCGCCGATGACCTCGGCTACGGCGACCTCTCCCATGCAGGCGGCAAGGCGCCGACGCCACACTGCGATCGCCTGGCCAGAGAGGGCATGCGGTTCACCGACTCGCACACGACGTCGTCGGTCTGCACGCCCACCCGATACGGCATCGTCACCGGACGCTATAATTGGCGGACGCACCTCAAGAGCGGCGTGCTTTGGGGCCTGTCGGAGCCACTGATCCCGGAGGACAGATTGACGGTGGCCAAGTTCCTGCAACTAAACCATTACCACACTGCGGTGGTCGGCAAGTGGCATCTTGGCCTTGGCTGGCAGATGCTGCCCAACGGCGAGAAGCGCCAGGCCAAAACCGGCCCAACCAAGGGCGACGGCTGGCAAATTGACTACGGCAAAAAGGTCGATGGCGGCCCGCTGGCGATCGGCTTCGACGAGTCGTTCATCATCCCGGCTTCGCTCGACATGTTCCCTTACGTCTATTTGAAAAATGACAAACCGACCGAATGGGCCACGGTGACCAAGGCGTTCCACCGACCGGGGCCAAGCGGGGAAAAGTTTGAGGCGATCGACTGCCTGCGGGATTTCGCGCGCGAAGCCGGCCAGTACATCGACGCCCGAGCCAAGGCTAAGGGCAAACCGTTTTTCCTCTACCTGCCGCTCACCAGCCCGCACACACCGATCGTCCCGGCCAAGCGTTGGCAGGGCAAATCCGGACTCGGCTCATACGGTGATTTCCTGATGGAGACCGACTGGGTCGTCGGCGAGGTGCTGAAGGCGCTCGACCGTAACAAACTGGTGGAAAACACGATGGTCATTTTCACCGCCGACAATGGCTGCTCACCGCAGGCGAAAATCCCCAACCTCGAAAGCCAAGGCCACAAGCCCAATGCAGACTGGCGCGGACACAAGGCGGATATTTTTGAGGGCGGCCACCGCACGCCTTTCCTCGTTCGCTGGCCAGCCAAAGTCAAAGCCGGCACCGTTTCGGATCAGACAATCTGTACCACCGATCTGTTTGCAACACTGGACGACATAATCGGCAATCGCAAAAAACTTCCCGACAACGCCGCCGAGGATTCGTTTTCGTTTCTGCCCGCCCTGCTTGGCCAAGCGGATGCCAAGGCGCGGCCGTTCACCATTCACCACTCCATCAACGGATCGTTCGCCATCCGGCGCGGCAAATGGAAGCTCACCCTCTGCCCCGGCTCCGGCGGATGGAGCGCGCCCCGCCCGAACAACGCCAAAAAAAATCCGAACCTGCCAATGGTTCAACTACACGATCTAGAGAGTGATCCTGCGGAGAAAAACAACCTACAGGCCAAGCACCCGAAGTTGGTGGTCGAGCTGGTTCAGACCCTGGCCAAGGCGATTAAAAACGGCCGCACCACACCCGGCCCCAATCAGGCCAACGAGGGTCACCCCAAGACCTTCGACAAGCGCCTGCTGGCCAAGTTCCCGGCACTGGCAGAATAGCCGCCGCTTGGCCAAGCGCTGATTCACAACACAGGCACTCCCGCATGTCGCCGCAAGTTCAGGCCTCACTCGGCACAGATAACACCAACCTGAATCGGATTCTCGACTCCGCGCAGGATGCCGTGTTTGCCCTGGACTACTCCGGTCGGGTGGTTTTTTGGAACCCACAGGCAGAGCGAATCTTCGGGTATCCCGAGGCGGAAGCCATGGGCGCGGAACTGGCCGGACTCATTATTCCGAATCAATACCAGCGATTTTTCAACACGCAGCTTGAGCGGTTCAAGACGCAGGGCGACGGCCCGTTTTTTGACCGCCGTTTGCAACTACGCTGCAAACGAAAGAACGGAGACGTTTTTTTCGCTGAGGCCACCACCAGCCCGTTGATATCCGAGGGCAACATCGTGGGGATGAGCTGTTTTTTTCGCGACATCACCCAGCACCGGGCAGCGGAAAAGGCGAATAAAAAACTCACGGGCGAACTTCGCATTCAGGAAGCAAACTATCGCGCACTGAT
>JAPPPH010000015.1 GCA_028817635.1 Verrucomicrobiales bacterium
CAACTGGACAGCATCAGCATCCTCCCCACCCTGCTTGGCCAGACGGACAAACAATTGAAGCGCGAGTTTCTGTACTGGGAATTTCTCGAGCGCCGGGGTGCGCAGGCTGTCGTGCTTGGCGAAACCGGACGATGGAAGGCACTCCGCAAACAGTCCGCCACCGCCCCGATTGAGATTTACGACCTCGACAACGATCTCGGCGAAACTAAGAACATTGCCGCTGACCACCCCGAACTGGTCGCCCGAGCCGAGGAACTTTTCAAGGAACAGCACGTGCCCAACCCGCTCTGGAACGCGCCCTTCAAGCCACGCAAAAGATAAAGCCGAACAATGCGGGCGGTCATCCAACGCGTGAGCGAAGGCTCCGTCACCATCGACGGCAAGGTTCGTGGGAAAATCGGCCAAGGCTTTGTCGTCCTGCTCGGGATCGAGGAGGCCGACAACGACGAGGATATCGACTGGCTTTGCGGCAAGATCGCCCGCATGCGGGTGTTTACCGACGAGGCCGGATTGATGAACAAGTCGCTGGCTGACGTCGGTGGCGGCGTGCTTTTAATCAGCCAGTTTACTCTCCATGCCAGCACAAAAAAGGGCAACCGCCACTCGTTCACCCGGGCGGCCAAACCGGAAGTCGCAATCCCGCTGTACGAGCGATTTATCGCGCGACTCGAGGCTGAGCTTGGCCAAGCGGTCGAGACCGGCGAATTCGGAGCGAACATGCAGGTTGCCCTCGTCAACGACGGCCCGGTGACCATCACCATCGATTCCAGGAACCGAGAATAGCAGCCAAGCGCTTGGCCAAGCGGTTCCGGCTTGAATTTCATCCACGTTGCGTTATCAGTCTCTCCGCCGTGAAAACTACGATTGTTGTTACCACCTTCGCCAGTCTCGCTATGCTTGGCTGCGAAGCCACCGCCACCCAACCGGCCAAGGCCGATCCTGCACCGCCCAAGGCCAAGCCGGCTGTCAAGGTGCAAGCCCCGAGCGTCCCTATCCATCAGGCCGCCTATAAGGGCAGCGTCGATGTCATCCGGCAGCACCTCGCCGCCGGCACCCCGGTGGACACCACCAATCAATACGGCTCCACCCCGTTGCATTATGCCGCCCGATCCGGCAAGGCCGACGCAGCCAAGCTGCTGATCGCCAGCCGCGCGAAGGTCAACCTGAAGGATTCCAAGGAAATCACCCCGCTGCACCTCGCCGCTAGCGGCGGCCACACTAAGGTGGTGGCACTGCTGCTGGCCAACGGTGCCGACTACAAGATCACTTGCGGCGAACGCAAGGAACCCGCCCTCTTTGCGGCCGTAAACAAAAACCGGGCCGAGGTCGTGAAACTGTTAATTTCGAAGGGTGCCGACGTGAACGCGAAAGATGCGTTTGCCGAAACCGCGCTCGACTCCGCCGTGGGCAAGGCGCTTCCCGAGATGGTCGCGTTGCTCGCCAAAAATGGGGCCAACGTCAACGGCAGCGGCGGCACCAGCCCGTTGCACAAGGCCGCCTCGACAGGGCAAAAGGAGATCGTCGAGATCCTCATCGCCAACAAGGCCAACGTGAACATCACGATCGCATTCGGGGACACCCCGCTCGACTGGGCCAACCGCAACGGCAAAAAAGAAATTGCCGCACTCCTCAAAAAGCACGGCGGTAAAACCGGCGAGGAACTCGAAGCCAACAACTAAATCAGAAAAGAGGCACCTCGAAACAATTGATTAAGGGATGTTCTTAATCGCGGTCGAGAGACGGTAGAGATGCCTTTCGCCGCGCAGTATAAGCGAGTCTCCAACGATTGCAGGGGAAGCGCTGAATTGATCGCTTAACTCGTTCACCGCCAATGCTTCCGGCGTTTCGCCCGTTGAGATGACGATCGTTTTACCGTTTCTATCGGTAATGTAAATTCGACCGTTAACGGCTACAGGAGAGGAGTAAACATTGAAAACCGGACCCAAACGAAACGGGCCGCTGGGTTCGATGCCGGTTAACGCATTGGCCCGCGAAAGGATGCCTTGATAATGCCGCAGGTAGTATAACCAGCCATCAAGCAGGAGTGGCGAAGGGACATACGGGGTGCTCCGGTGCTTGGCCCAAACAATGTTGTCCGTGTTTGTTATATCCCCGGAGGCTCCCGATAGATTGATCGCGAGCAGGGTTTGTTTTTCATAACTCCCGGCTGCGTAGACGATCCCATTTGCCTCAATGGGTGTTGCCACGACGTTTCCCGGCAGGCCTGCCGCCTCCCATACGGTTTTACCGTCCTTCAGGTCATACCCCCTCACTCGTCTGGTGCCGCTGACGATGACTTGAGGGCGCCCCTTGTTTTCCACGATAATTGGCGTGGCCCAAGACGTCACCTCGTCCCTCGGTTGCCTCCACAATTCCTCACCCGTCCGCTTGGAAAATGCGACGATGAACGATTCCCCTTCGTGATCCCAGTTAACGACAAGTGTTTCATCATGGAGTGCCGGAGAGGCACCTTCGCCGTGTCCGTGTTTTACCAGCATGTCCCCTAAATCCTTTTCCCAAACCAAGCGTCCGCCCAGATCGAGGCAATAGAGTCCGTTCGATCCGAAAAACGCAAACAGATGCTCCCCGTCCGTCACAGGCGAGTTCGACGCCCAGGTTGACGTTTCATGTGTGCTTTGGTGGGGCTGATATTCTGCAACAGTGCGCCGCCACACCACCGATCCCTTTTCCAAATCAACAGCGATAACGGCAAATTGAAAAACCGTGACCGGATCCATGTTATTGTGTGCTCCATCGGGAGTGAAACCCGTGAATGGAATTCGCTTCCCCACCCCTTCAGCCGTCGTGACGAAAATCAGGTTACCCCAGACAACAGGCGAAGAATGCCCCAGCCCCGGCAACTTGGTTTTCCACTTCACATTTTTTGATTCACTCCATTCGACCGGCGGGTTTCCGTGAGGGGCGACGCCGGTGCCAAGCGGCCCTCGCCACTGCCCCCACTGTTTCATCGAGGTCAGCGCTTGGCCAAGCGCAAGGGGAGAACCCAGCAACCCGACCACTATAGTGATCAAACAGCATTGAGAGATTCTGTTTTGTAGCGAGGGCATTTTCAGCCCGCCAAGAGTGCCAAGCGAGAAGCCCAATTTCAATCCGCTTGGTCTGGCACGAAACCTTGAGCTTCCATCGGCTTGGCCAATCCGTATTCTCTCCGCCCATGAGTCTTACAGGACAAAACGCAGTCGTGGTGGGCGGAGGCACCGGAATGGGGGAAGCCATCGCGCTTGGCTTGGCGAGGGAAGGAGCGAAGGTCGTTGTTGCTGGACGCAGGCAGGCCAAGCTTGATGACGTCGCCGCCAATGGAGGCGAAAACATACTAACCCACACTGTCGATGTGGCGAATCGAGAAAGCGTAAAATCACTTTTCGCATGGGTGGATGAGCAGTTCGACCAGCTTCATTTGATCGTGAACTGTGCCGGGGCGAATGTCCCCAAACGCTCCATGAGTGAACTCGCCCCTGACGATTGGGATAAACTGATGAACATCAACGCCACCGGTGCCTTTAACTGCATGCATTATGGACTGCCGTTAATGCGCCCCCATAAAACAGGGCTGGTCATCAACATATCATCCACCTCCGGCAAACGCGCCGCCCCGCTGGGGGGTGTGGCTTACAATGCCAGCAAGTTTGCCATGGCGGCATTGGGCACAAGCGCCACGGAGGATGAACGCGAGAACGGCATCCGGGTAACCACGATTTTCCCGGGCGAAGTGGATACGCCGATCTTGGACGATCGCCCCGTGCCGCCCTCTCCGGAGCATCGCGCGAAAATCCTCAAACCAGAGGACATCGCAGCGATCACGTTGGCTGTAGCAAAACTCCCCGTTCTTGCCCACGTTCCCGAACTAGTGATCAAACCGATCGGGCAGTCCTTTATTTAGTCGCCAAACTCACCGGCGTTCCCAAATTTCTCCTTAGCCGCCGCACCGAAATTTGAACCCGCCTTGTTGAGCGAGGCGATCAACTGCTCTTCCGTCAACCCGGTTGCACCCCGGGCAGCGCGGATCACAGTATTGCATTCATTTTGATCCATGAAAACCGATGCCTCCAGAAGCCCGTTTTCTTCTCCGGTTGGTATCGCGAGAAATCCGTGTTTGTCAGCATGAATCAATTGCCCCGGCGAAATCGTTTGGCCAAACACATCCACTTCACCTCCCCAATCGACCGGAACCACATGCGCATGACCAACGCAAAGGCGCTTGGCCAGCGCCTTGAATCCCGCGTTGGTCATCTCATCCAGATCGCGGATAGCCCCGTCAGTAATGGTTCCAACGCAACCTAACGCTCGATGAGTGTTCGCGTTCACCTCACCCCAAAACGAGCCGACCGTCGCCGGTTTGTCCAAGTCCTGAATGACGACAATTTTCGGGCCGGGCTGCGCCGCCACATAAGCGCGGTACTCTGCCCATTTCGCGGCAGCCGACTCCTTGTGCGCAGCATTGCTCGGCTCGATTTTGACCGTCACCGCCCACCCGACCATTGGCCCCATTTGAGGCATAAAGTCGGTTGTCTCTTCGTGATTTATCCCGGCGACTGCCGGGTCCGTTTTAGTCATTTGCTCCCACCC